>JAEWYJ010000056.1 GCA_023395695.1 Bacillota bacterium
GCGGAGGAGGATGTGCTCAACTGCGGCGCTGCCCCCATGATCCGCGACGGCGAGCTTGAAAACCCGCGGGTGGACGCCATGATCGGACAGCATGTCTGGCCGCAGTATCCCGTGGGTACTGCCGCTGTGCGCCACGGCGCCATGATGGCCTCCTCCGACCGCTTCCATAATACGGTGCACGGCAAAAGCAGCCACGGCTCCGCGCCCGAGGACGGCGTTGACGCCGTTGTTATCGCGGCGCAGGTTATTACCGCGCTGCAAACCATCGTTTCCAGAAAGGTCAGCCCGCGCGACGCCGCCGTTGTCTCCATCGGCACCATCCACGGTGGCGACCGTTACAATGTCATCGCCAATCAGGTCAAGCTGGAGGGCACCTGCCGCAATTTAAATCCCGAGGTACGAAATAAGATGCCCGAGCGCATTACGCAGCTTGCCAAGGGTGTTGCGGAATCGATGGGGGGCAGCTGTGACGTGGAATATTTTAAGGGCTACTCCCCTACCGTCAACAACCCCGAAATGTTCGAGCTGGTGCACGGCGTGATGAAGGAGGTTGTTGGCAGCGGCGCCTATGTGCCTGAGATGTCCGCGCTCGGCGGCGAGGACTTCTCCTTTTACGGCGAGAAGGTTCCCAGCGTCTTTTTCTGGCTCGGCGTGCAGACACCCGGGCAGCCGTTCTTCCCCATTCACAACGGCAGTTTTTCGCCCGACGAGAACGCCCTTCCGGTCGGCATAGAAATTGCCGTGCGCTCGGCTTTGGCTTTTCTGGCAAAATAAAAGCTGCGCCGCAAGGTAGGCCCGGGTCGCTCCCCTGCGGATAAGCCCGCGTAAAGCGGCTGCGGCCGATGTGCAAAATCACCTGTTCCAAACGTGGCGGCCGTGCGTTTTAAACGACGGCCGCTTTTTATGCCGATATTAATTTAACCATTATCGCGGCCTTTTTATCATTCCGTACTTGTTTTTACCATAAAAAACGGTAATACCGCTTAATCGTACGATTTGTCGGCCAGGCCGCCGGTAACATCCTCCTTTTCGCTGATTATAATGTAATTGACGCATCACGATATTGAGGATGATTTCAATGAATGAAAAAAAGCTTGCAATTGTCTGGATCAGTGCCGATAAACGCGCAGCTATCGATATGGCGTTGCTGTATGCGCGCGACAGCCTGCTAAACGGTTGGTGGAAGCAGGTTGAGCTTATTCTGTGGGGCCCCTCGGTTCAGGCGGCCGCCGAAAGCAAGGATGTGCAGGGCGAGCTTGAAATTCTGCAGAACCTCGGCGTGCCGATTCGCGTCTGTATGGCCTGTGCGGTGCGCTATGGGGTTGCCCGTCAGCTGGCCGACATGGGCTACGAGGTCAAGGGTATGGGCGAGCATCTCACCGAACTGCTCGCCGGCAACGAACCTGTTATGCTGATATAAGCGCCGCCTGAAAGCCTTTGCATACTGCACCCAAGACACCAAAAAATGCCGTCAGATTCAAACCGAGTCTGACGGCATTTTATTCTGTTAGGGCTGTATAAAAGCAAAGCGCGCACCGGGCAGCTTGTTCAGCCCAAAGGATACTCAAAATTAAAAATCATCCCGCCTCATAATATCCGCAACGGTTACATGGTCGGTCACACCGCAAATGGCTTCATCCACACGGTCCCACAGCCACAGCATGCTGCATTGGCCGGACATTTTGCAATTTTCTTCGGCCTGCTCGGTGCAGTGGCGGGGCAGATAAGGTGTTTCCATCGCCCGCAGCACCTGTGAAACCGTAATGCTGTCCGCCGGGCGGGCCAGCACATAGCCGCCTCTTATACCTTTTTCGCTGACCAAAAAACGCTCCCGGGTCAGCTTGGCAGCAATACGTTCAAGCATTTTTTCAGATATGCCTTCGGCCTGTGCTGCAGCTGAGGTGGTAACGCGGCCGCCCTCTTTTTGTGCCACCCGCGCCAAAAGCCTGAGCGCGTAACGGCTGTTGGTTGATATTTTCATCAATATCCCCCCAAATTGATATGTTTTAATTATATCAATTTTATATAGATTGTCAAGCTAATAACATGCAAGCGGCCTGCTTTTTGTGGTATAATAGCCGCAAGACGGCTATTATACCGGGACGATGCGCAACGGCTCGCCGCTTAACGCGGCAACCGCCTTTTGATGCGCAAATGCTGCTGCCTGCTTGCGCTCATGGCAGTACGGCCTGTAATATGCCCGGTCGGCACCGGCAGCCTTTCCGCAACGCAGCCGTCCCCTTTTTTGGCGAGAGTCCATCTACACCGGCATGCCGCCGCAGGCGCGCAGCCATTACCAACTAAAGAGGTGAAAGCTCATGGATCAAAAACAGGAATTTCTGGAATTATACCATCAGTACATAGCACGCGAGGGCGCGCGTGAGCTTTTGAGTTTTTTAGAAAACAAAAGCGATTTTTTCACGGCGCCCGCCTCCACGCGGTTTCATTTGGCCTGTGAAGGCGGCCTGTTAAGCCACAGCATCAACGTTGCAAAGCTGATGCTGCGCTACGAGGACGAACCGGCCGAAAGCCTGGCTATCTGCGGGCTGCTGCACGACATATGCAAGGTAAACTATTACAAGGTTTCCACCCGCAACGTTAAAAACGAGCAAACCGGCCAGTGGGAAAAGCAGCCGTTCTATCAGGTGGAGGACAGCTTTCCTTACGGGCATGGCGAAAAATCGGTTTATATGATTGAGCGCTTTTTTAGGCTGAAGGCCCCTGAGGCCATGGCTATCCGCTGGCATATGGGCGGCTTTGACGACGCAGTGCGCGGTGGCAGCTTTGCCATTTCCAAAGCCTATGAGCGCTATCCTCTGGCGGTTAAACTGCACCTGTGCGACATTGAGGCGAGCTATCTTATAGAAAGCCGCGTTCAAACGATAAAATAATGAGGAGTGTCACTGATGCAAAAGGAATTCAAGCTTTACTGCAAAAAATGGGATGAGCTAACCGCGTTCTTACTCAGCCGCGCCGCTCATTTCAGCGTATTGGACTGGGCTATTTTTAAAACCTGTCTCGTTACGCTGGGCCTGATGATCGGCACATGGTTTGCCCGGCTTTTTAAAAAGCTGGCGCCGCTTGTGGCGCTGGTCTTTATTGCTTCCTGGGTCTACCTTGTATGGCGCATCTTTCTGGGCGAGGATATTGATTAGCAGTGCCGGTTAAACGGCCCCGCCCCTCTTCCCACGGCGTTTCGTTCAATTTTTAAAGATGTCATTTGTGCCAAGGCCCAAATGACATCTATTTTTTGCACTAATACCGCACTCTGGATATTGATATTCTTGTTGAATTGCTGCCGCTGTTTATGAAAAAAGAGGCGGTCAGGCGGTGGAGCGGCGCTGCATGGCATTGCTCCTCAGGTGATTCAGCGCGGTATCCCGCTGATTTCCGGCATAGGCAGGGACAAGGCGTGTCGGACCAGACGACAGCAGTTCGCCTGCATCCTGAAAAACACACAAACGGGGCTGCAAGCCTGCAGCCCCGTCAAAAACAGTTTTCAATGCTGTAAGGGTTTAATCTCCTTTTCGTACAAGCCCCTGTACAGGATAATTGCCAAAGTCATTGAAACGATTTCCGCAATCGGAAAGGAAAGCCACACCGCGTCGAGCGAAACAAATTTACCCAGCAAATAGGCCACAGGGAGCATCACCACAAGCTGGCGCGAAGCCGACATCAGCAGACTGTACATGCCTTTTCCAAGCGCCTGAAACGTACTTGAAAGAATAATTGAAATGGCCGCCAAAAGAAAATGCAGGCTGATAATCCGCAGCGCGGGCACCCCGATGGCCAGCATGGTCTCCGACGCGTCAAAGAGACGCTCCAGCAACAGCCCCGGAAAGGCCTGAAACAGCGCGAACCCCGCAGCCGTAATGGCCAGCGCCATTAAACAGGCCAGCTTAACCGTCTGTACAATGCGGTCGCGCTTACGCGCGCCGAAGTTGTAGCCCACAATCGGAATCATGCCGCTGGTCAGGCCGAACACCGGCATGAACACAAAGCTTTGGAGCTTAAAATAAATGCCAAATACCGAAACCGCCGTTGCCGAAACCATGATAAGTATTTTATTCATGCCAAAGGTCATAACCGCGCCAATGGTCTGCATAAAAATTGACGGCAGGCCCACCCGGTAAATGTCAATAATAATACGCCAGTTAGGACGAAAGTTTTTCATTGAGAGACTAATCTCGTGATTTTTTCGGATATTAAAGAGGGTCACCAGTATTAACGAGACAATCTGGCCTGCCACCGTTGCAACCGCAGCGCCCGCCACGCCCATTTTAGGAGCGCCGAGCAAGCCGAATATGAGAATAGGGTCCAGAATAATGTTGGTGATGGCGCCCGCCATCTGCGAATACATGCTGTAAATGGTGATGCCGGTCGCCTGAAGCAGCCGCTCACCCGTAATACCCAGAAAGATGCCAAAAGAGGCGATGGATACGATGGAGGTATAGCTCACGCCCATCTCCATGACGGGGCCCGGCGCAACAAACGCCGAAAAAAACGCTTTGAGCCCCAAAAAGCCAAAAGCAGCAAACGCCAGCGTATTGAGAACTGACAAAAAGATGCCGTTAGCGGTAATCAGGTTGGCCTCGGCGTAGTTTTTTTCGCCCAGCCTGCGCGACAAAAGCGCATTGATGCCGATGGCCGTCCCCACCGCAACCGCAATCATCATCACCTGCACCGGAAAGGCCAGCGACACGGCCGTAAGCGCGTCCTCGCTGATCTGCGCAACAAAAATGCTGTCTACAACATTATAAAGTGCCTGAATCAGCATCGAAGCCATAATAGGCACCGACATTGATACAAGCAGCCGGGGTATGGGGAGCGTTCCCATCTTATTTTCTTTTCTGTTTTCCAATTTGATTACCTTGTCCTTTTGATATATTCAGCGCTGCGGCATAAGCTGTTGGTCCAAAGCCTTAGCCAAAGTCTTGTGACACAGTATTTGACATTTTAACACATTGATTGTATTCTGTAAACATTACATATCGTTTGAATTTATTGAAATTCAAAAGGAGGCCCTGACATATGAAGCCCTATCCCGTAATGACAATAAGCCGGCAATACGGCAGCGGCGGCCGCGAAATTGGCCTTGCTCTCGCAAAAAAGCTTGGCGTTCCCTATTATGACAACGAGCTGATCACGATGGCGGCAAAGGAAAGCGGTTTTGCCCCCGAGCTTTTTAAAAACGCCGATCAAAACGCCTCCAACAGTCTTTTGTTCTCGCTGTCAATGTACGGCACCGCCACCGGTACCTTTAATATGCCGCTTGGCGATCAGGTTTTTCTTATCCAGTCGGATATTATTAAAAAAGTGGCAAACGAGGGCCCCTGCATTATTGTGGGGCGCTGTGCCGATTATATTCTGCGGGATTTTCCAAACGGTCTTTCAATATTTTTACACGCTCCGCTCGACCGGCGGCTGGAGCGCGTGGTTGACAGCTACGGCGCCGACCCGCTCCGGGCTAAGGATCTTGTTATGAAAACCGACAAAAAGCGCGCCGTGTATTACACCCATTTTACCGGTGAAAAATGGGGCGCGGCGGAAAATTACCATGTTGCGGTGGATACCGCGCGGCTGGGGCTGGGCGGGACGGTCGAGGTGCTGGCCTCAATGGCCGAGCATATGGCAAAGCCGCATTAAAAACCGGATATTCAAAGAGTGGGGCGGCAAGCATTTTTGCAAAAGGCCGATTTCCCCCGCCCTTGGGACGAACAAAATTGAGACTGCCGCGGCAGTCTCAATTTTGTAAGCCAAGTATTACTCCGGGTATGCCAGTCGGCTTTCATTCCATCCTGTAATAGATTTACAAAAGGCTGCCGCCTCTTTTTTAGCCAATTCCAAATTGTGCAGCCGGAAGTTTCCGCATTCCACCTGCAGCGCCCCCGGTATCTCCCCTGCATAGTCCCGGACAAAGCACATACCCTCAGCAATGGCCCGCACCGCCTCGGCGGGCGCCACGCCCTTTAAAATCAGATAAAACCCGGTCAGGCAGCCCATCGGGCCAAAATAGACCACTTGGCTGCCAATGGTGCTGGAGCGTACCCATGTGGCAAATAGATGCTCGACGGTATGCGCCGCCTCCGGACTTAAATAGCTGCCGGCATTAGGGTAGTGATAGCGGATATCATAGGTGACAATATCCCCAAAGTCGATACGGGAGGTATATATTCCCGGCGTCAGCGTATCATGGTTTATGCAAAAGCTTGCGATCTTTTCCATATATTTTCTCCCCTTCAAAAATGCTTTTTACCGTGCGGCCGCGGCCTTCAGACAGGCGGTTCCCGCGTTAGTGCTCGTCATATTTTAATTTAAAACAACCTATAATGGTATTAAAGCGTGGTGAGCAAAATGAGTGACGCAGCCTCAACTCCAAAGAATCAAGCGAATGGGCAGGGCGGCGCACAGCAGGCGAACAAAGCCCATTCAAAAACAAATTCCTGCGCGGGTTCAAATGTGGTGGCCTATCCTCAGGATGTTCTGCTGGCCTCGGT
>JAEWYJ010000136.1 GCA_023395695.1 Bacillota bacterium
ATTGTGGGGGGCTCGCCGGGACGCAACTTGCGGTAAACCTCAAGAATGGCCTCGTCACCGGTCATTTCGTTGTCTTTGGCGGCAATGGTTTTTACCAGGTACTCGTCCTCGCCAAACACCTCAAATATTTCTTCGTCGGTGCCGCGCAAGGGGGTCAGAGCGTTCATAATATCGGCATTAATCTGCTCTATGGTAACATCGTCTCGAATACGCAGCATGGCACGGATAAAGGTGGTAATGGGCAGCTTGCGGTTTTTATCGATACGGGCATAAAAAATGCCGTTGGAATCGGTCTCATATTCCAGCCACGCGCCGCGGTTGGGAATAACGGTGGCGGCAAACAGCTCCCGGCCGGACTTATCCCTCGTGCGCGAATAATAAACGCCCGGGGAACGAACAAGCTGAGAAACAATAACGCGCTCCGCACCGTTGATAACAAAGGTGCCGCTCTCGGTCATAAGCGGAAAATCGCCCATGAAAATTTCCTGCTCTTTAATTTCCCCTGTCTCGCGGTTCAACAGACTGGTCGTGACGATGAGCGGCGCGGCATAAGTAGTGTCGCGTTCCTTGCACTCCTCAATGGTGTATTTGGGTTTGTCCTCCAATCGGTAATCGATAAAATCGAGCACCAGATTACCCTGATAATCGGTAATGGCCGACATGTCGTTAAACACGTCCCTAAGGCCTTCATCGAGGAACCAGCGGTAGGAGTTTTTTTGCACCTCAATCAGGTTTGGCATGTCCAGAACTTCATTAATTTTGCCGAAGCTCATGCGAACGTTTTTGCCAAGGTTGACGGGTTTCACCTGCAACATAGGTTTCGCTCACTCCATTCGTCTATGATTATTTAAAGCTCAAAATATACATGGAAGCGCTTTGCCGGTTTGTAAATTTCTATTGCTTTTTTGTTTCGGGTGTGTTAAGATATACTTTGCTAAAGGCAGATACACCCATTATGATACAGTATACTAGTATATTCCTTTTTTTCGCTGCTGTCAATAGCCCCCAGGGCTTTTTTTACCTTTTGCAAAAAAATATTCTACCATATTTGTCACCTTTCTGCAAGAGAAAGGTGTTTTATTTTGTAACAGAAAATGCCAGCCCGTAAACGGCCGGCATTTTTTATGTGGTATCGGACAGCTTCGCCCGTGCTCTGCTTTTTTCGACAAGCTGCATATAATACTGATATTTCACGCAGAAAATTGATATCTTTGCGGCAGATTTCACGCCCTTGCAGCCCGTCTCAGTGCCAAAGCGGCAAGATCGCAACCCGTCGCCAAACTATTCAACTGTCGGCGCATGTCAGCACAACGCGCAGATCGCGCATTTTGCAGCTTGGCGCAAGGCGGCGGGTAAGCCCGCACGCGGCTTAAAGCAAACACGAGGGCGTGCTGCCCGTCTTCACACCATACCCCACGAACGGGCAGAACACATTCTATTGTTACCATAAAAATGCCAGCTTATAAAGGGTTGGCATTTTTTACTAATTATATTCAGGGCATTACTTGTTTTTGCCGCCGACCAACCGCGCCAGCCAGATACCCAGTCCGGCGCAAACCCCAATGGCCAGCACCGCCCGCAGCCAAAGCGCCGCCGGAACCACAAGGGCATCCGAAAACATGTTCTCCTTTAAAACCAGCGACGTCGCCGCCGTCAGCGCCATAGTAACCGCCGCAGCCGCCGTCAAGTATTTTGCCGCGCGCTGCTTACCCGGATAGCACCCAACTGCCGATGCCGCCAAAAAAAGAAAGACCGTCGTTAAAACCATCCAACCTGTCATAGCTATCCCTCCTGCCAACAGGATATGAAAATACAGGCAAAATGGTGACAAATGCCGGGGCCGGCCGACCGCAGGCGCTTTGCGGCGCAGAATAATAAGCAGCATGAAGGGTGCGCGTATGTATCGCCTATAAATCCGGTACGGCCGCAAGGCGCTGTGCGAACGCGCGGGCGCGCCCGGCCTTGCCATCATCCATAAAGACATGCCCGTAGCCCATGTCACGCTCGCACAACATGCCCGCATAATTCAACTGGGAATGCTTACAGTAGCGAATCATACCGCTTTCAAACAGGTCGGCGCCCCTTTCGGGGCGATAGCCGCAGGTGGTAACCAGCGCCACACTTTTCCCGGCCCATAGCGCCGGGCCTTTTTGCTCGCCGTAGTACTTGTTCATGCCGTAAACCAAACGGTCCAGCGCCGCTTTCATAGGCGGCGTGCAGTACCACGAATAGATCGGCGTCGCCAGCACCAGAAGGTCACAGGCGCGCACCTTTTCAAAAATCGTCTGCATGTCGTCGTTATACCGGCACCCAAACCGTGACCAGTCGGTCTGGCAGGCCCGGCACGCGACACAAGGCCCAATGCTTTGATCGTACAGCCAGATAACCTCATGCGCAACGCCGCCCTCGGTCAGCGCCTGAATAAACGGCTTTAAAAGCGATGCGGTGTTCCCCGCCCTGCGCGGGCTGCCCATAAGAATCAGACATTTCATAACGGCTCCCCCCTTTGCAGACGAGCAGCGCCCGGCCATGCGCTAAGCTTTACACGGCCGGGCATTTTATGGCATTTTATTTATGATATTCGATAAAAGCACGGAAGGTCTGGTAAACGTCGCTTTTGGCGACCACTTCAAACGGCGCGTGCATAGAGAGCACCGGCACGCCAACGTCGACAACATCAACGTTGAGCGCCGCAATATACATGGCGACGGTGCCGCCGCCGCCCGCGTCCACCTTGCCAAGCTCACCGGTCTGCCATTGAATTTTCGCGGCGTCGAGCAGGCTTCTGATTT
>JAEWYJ010000057.1 GCA_023395695.1 Bacillota bacterium
ATGCCTGACCCGTACCGCCTGTTTGCCGAGCTGCCACAGAGGACGCGAAGGGCTTGCCGCCTGAATTCTCAGACAGCAAGCCCTTTTAACTGTTGTTCCACCCTGAACGCCCACCCAATTTTGAGCACTAATATTTTAATTGTGCGGTTTGCTCAAAGCCATCGAGCGAATATGCGGTTATACGCGCGGGCGAGACGGTATAAATCGTCTTGCCGACATAAATGCCACGCTGGATGGTGTTGCCAAGCTCATACCGCATAAAACCGCCTGTGCCGGAGTCCTCATTGGGCAGCGTGCCCGCAATTTCAAAGCCGTCCGCCTTTATTTTAAGGACCAGATAGCCCGCAAAGCTGACCTGCTGTGCGCCGGACCAGGGGTCCTGCGGCGTTGCGCCCTGCGTCGTATAGATGGTGGCCGGGAAGCCGATCAGCTGCTGCTCGGGATAGTACATAAACGCTTTATGGTTTTGCAGCGCTTCCGACGTGCTGCCCATATTGCCGAGCAGATAGCTGGCCTTTTCCTTCGGGCTGGCCGGATTTGAGACGTCAAAGAGCGTCAGCTTCAGGCCGTCCTGCACTACGCCGCCGTATTGGGTAACCATTGTATTCATGCCAAGCCCCAACAGCGTGTTTTGGTCTATTGGATGCAGATATTCCGAAAACCCGGGCAGCTTAAGCTGGCCCTTGACCTGCGGCTTGGCTGGGTCGGAAAGATCGATGACAAACAACGGGTCGGTCTCGCGGAAGGTGACAACATAAGCGATTGCGCCAACATAACGAACCGAATAGATACGTTCGCCTTCAGCCAGATTCTCAACCGAGCCGACGGGCTGCAGCAGCCCGTCGAGCACAAAAAGGTTGTTAACCGTTTTATTATCGTCATTGTACGAGGTGGTGGCGATGCGCAGATTGCCGCCGTGCTCATCAAGCGAGAACTGATTGTCTATGTACCCCGCAACCTTGCCGCTTGCGAGATACTTCAGCCCGCCATTCGTAACCGAAAAGCGCGTGATGCCGGTTAAACGTTCATACCGGTTCTGGCTGTCGGTACGCGTGACGGTGGCGGTCAGGTAGAGGCTGGTCTGGCTCATCATAATCTGGTCGGCCATGCCCAGCACCGCCTTGGTGTCCGCCGACTGAGTCGAAACATTGAGCGCCGTCACAACAGCGTAATTTAAATTTTCAAGATAGGGCGGAATGATGATATCCTCCGCAGGCAGCACCCCGACCTTCTCCTCAGCGCCTGCCACCGGCAGATAGCTGTACACCGGGTCGGCCCCGGTCAAAACGTCGCCGCTGACCGCCTTGTTGGTCACCAGATAAAGCGTATCCTTTGCCAGCCTCGACGAGATATACTGGCCGTCCTGTCGGTAATGGCCAATCTCTTTGGGCATTTTATGGTCGCTGACGTCAAACGTCAGCGCCTCGGTCATCACAACGCTTGTTGCGCGGCTGCCGGCGCGGTAATATTCCGGCACAATCATATCCGCGGAATTCTCAGCGGCAGCGCTCTGGCCGCCGGCAGCGGTACGACCGCCCAGATAGTCGGCCAGGGCCTGATCGATGGGCTTCATCAGCGTCTGCGCTTCTTCCTCCGGCACCGACTGCACGACAACCAGCCGGTTGCCGGCCAGATACAGCTGTGCGTCGGCATATTCGGGCAGCAGAATTGTCGACTGCAGCTGCAAGCCGTTCACAGCGGAAATGGCAATCTGCGCGCCGCCCGTTGCACTGTCAAAGCGATACTGATAAATATAGGTTCCGTCGGTTTTGACAATGTCCGACTCGTCGATGCCTTCAACCTGAACATTGGTGCGGTAAACATCGCTTCCGCCACCCGCCATAGGGGCCATCGGCGCTGCATCGACAAGCGGCGCTGCGGCCACAAATTCTTCTGTGCGCACCACGCGCCCATCGCCGCTATTGCTGGCGCCGTAGCCATACCGCGCCGTCTGATTGTTCCACACCGTGGTCAGCGCGTCGTAAACCTCCGCATAGCTTTGGGCCACCGGCTGGGGAACCGAGGGCTCCGCCGGCATAGCCGGAACGTCGGCAGCCATCATCAGCGTTCCCGCCGCCGGGCCTTCGGCGCTTTCAGCCTGCATGGCCTTTGGCGCAGCTTCCTGGGGCGCTGCCGGCAGCGTGTTGGTCTGCCTGGCGTTATACCACCCGAAAAGGACGACAGCGACGCACGCCGCATAGGATAAATACTTGAAATAGATGGTCTTGCCGCGCTTTTTCGGCCTAATTTCAAGCACCTTGGCGCTCTCGCTTTCGGGAGCGTCAGATACTTCCAATTTATGCAGAAGATTTTCGGATTTTAAAGAATCAGGCAGTTGGAACCGCTCGCTGTCACGCAGTAAAAGCGTTCTGAGCCATTGCTGTTCGTCTTTTATATCATCAATGCTTCTGTCTTGTTCGTGGTCGCTCATAGTCGGCAGTTCCCCCCTTTTGTCATAGCGTTGGGTCATTCCAAAATGCGCCGCAGCTTTTTAAGCGTCCGGTGCAGCTTACTGCTTACGGTGCCGTGCGGCAGCTGGAGCATCTCCGATACCTCGCGGGTCGTGTAGCCCTGCACGGTGGCGAGCATGATAATATGCCGCTCGTCCTCCGAAAGGGTGCCCACCGCGTCCCAGACCGATATTTTGTCGGAGGACGAAACGCCGTCCGGCACGCTGGGCTCTTCGAGTATATCGTCAATGTCGACGTTTTTGCGTTCCTTTATGTAGCCTGCGATGTGGCGTTTGCACCGCACCGACAGAATGGTCATCATCCAGCGCTTAAAGCTGCTCTCGTCTCTGAGGTTTTTAATGCCCTTGTAGGCCTCCACAAAGGTTTCGCTTACGGCATCCTCTGCGTCCTGTTCGTTGCCAAGGGTGTAAAGCGCAACTCTATAAAGCTCAGGTGCGATCATGTCGTACACCTGGGCAAAGCTTTCTTTGTTCCCTTCTTTTGCAGACCGGACAATATCTGTGTCGATCACGCTTGCTGCACACCACCAATCTCAGCGGTTCGCCTATAATGTGCGATAACAACCCGTTATTATTGCATCGCCAAAAATAAAATTCTATCTTTTGCCTTTACGCCCAAAAAGAAGCGCTCTTTGAGGCGTATTTTTCAAAAAATTAAGTGAGTTTCCCTTCGTTTAAAAGAAACCTCACTCTGCTGTCTATTTTATTTTACCCGTTATTATGCGATTCGTCAACCTGTGCATTCAGGAAATGTTTAAGCGTCGCAAAAAGTGCCGAAATATCCCGCCAGACTGAGAACTGTTGAATATACGCTACGTTAAGCGCCATTTTGCGCGGCAGCAGCAGTTCTTTGT
>JAEWYJ010000068.1 GCA_023395695.1 Bacillota bacterium
ATGCCTGAACATCAGGCGAAACAGTAGAAAGATGACTCAGATTGTTGCTGTCGCTGCCATCCGGCACCGTCTTAAGATATTCGGTATCGCCCCGGGGGGCAATGCCCACGCCTTTAATGCCGCCCTGACGCGCCAGCGCAACGGCCTGCGCTTTGTCGAGAATGGTTTCGTCCGAGAGCTGATAACCTGTCACCTTCCCGCTTTTCTTGACAAGTGCGGTAATGCTTTTGGCGTCGGGCGCGGGTGTAGGAATTTGATCCAGCGTATTTTTTGCCAGAGCTTGCTGTTCGTCATGTTGCGCCATAAAAAAACCTCCTTTGCTTTTGGTTAGTTTATGCGCTTGTATGCGATTTATCGGTTGCGTCTGCCGTCAAAAACAGGCAATGGGTTCAGACAAGCTATAATTTTTACGGCTGGCGCGATAAAAAACGTCTTTAAAGCCGCCACTTATAGACATTCCCCAGTTCAACCGGACGCAAAATTGGCTTTGAGCAAACTGGTTATGGATTGCATCAGCAATTTCTTCTCCGGCGTCTTTTGCCTGAATCCCATATGGGATCAGCATTGAGAGTAAAAGGCCTGAAAACGTGGGGCCTTGCCACCTTAAACGGCATAAAGCCCTTCAAAGCAGCAAGGCCCCGGCAGAAAGCACACGCTATTTTAATGCGTTAATAAAGAACAGAACGATAAAGGAATTAACAAAGTCTATAAACAGTCCGCCGACAATCGGAAGGACGAAGAACGCTTTCGGGGATGAGCCATATTTATTAACAACTGCGGTCATGTTGGCAACGCCGTTGGGGGTTGCACCCATGCCAAAGCCGCAGTGACCGGCGGCCAGAACAGCGGCATCGTAGTCGCTGCCCATGACCTTAAAGCTGACAAAGACAGAGAACAGACCCATGAGAACCACCTGCACCAACAGAATAACCGCCATCGGCAGCGCCAGACCGGCCAGCTCCCAGAGCTTTAAAGACATAAGCGCCTGCGCGAGAAAAACAGCCAGAAAAATGTCGCCCAGCGCCTGTATTTCGGCAAAGCGAATCTCTTTGGAGGTGCCGTCCTTGAATATGTTGCGCATGCAGGCCGCCACGAGCATGGAGCCGATATAGGCCGGTACGGTCAGCCCGGTCAGAGCAATCGCCTTAGAAACATAGCTGCCAATGCCCATCGCAATGGCGATCTGGAAAAACGCCGTGGACAGATGACCACTGCTTAAAATAACCTTCTTTTCCTCAAGCACGCCGGTATCTGCCGATATTGCACCGGTTGCATCGGCCTTCAGGCCTCTTTTACGAATCAGCCGGTTGGCAATGGGGCCGCCCATAAGGCTGCCGCTAATCAGGCCAAAGGTTGCCGTCGCTACCGCAATGGTAGAAGCGCCCGCGAGGCCGGCTTCCTCTATCATCGGGCCAAACGCAGCGGAGGTGCCGTGCCCGCCGGTCATAGGCACCGAGCCGACCGCTACACCCAGCAACGGATTCTCCCCCAGAAGCGCGGCCACGCCGGCGCCGGCTGCATTCTGAAAGATGCACAGCAGGCTGGCCGCCGCCAGAAATACAATAACTGCGACCGAGCCTTTTTTAAGAATAGACAAGCTTGCGCCGAAGCCCACCGTCGTAAAGAAACAGATCATAAAAAAGCTCTGCAAGCCGGTGTCGAGCGTAATGGTTGCCATTCCGCTAACGTTCATAGCCAGATTCAGCAACGAAAACAACAGACCGCCCACAACCGGGGCCGGTATACAGAATTTGTTTAAAAAGCCGATTTTTTCGACCAGAAATTTTCCAATCAATAAAACGACTACCGAGAGACCAAAGGTTTCAATCAAATTAAAGGACAGCGTCATAGACATAATTCCTCTCCATAAAAAATTCGTTGCCGGGTCAACGGCCTTAGCCGTTCCTGCGGTGGGTATGCGGTCGGTTGCAAGGTCCCTTGCCGCAATGTACTGCGGCGGAAAGCTGAAAAAACAAGCCCGGGCGCTTTCCCCCAAAGCAGCCCTCTGTGCCTGGATGCGACATGCGTTTCAAAAAGCTTTGCGTCGCACTTTCCATACCATCCGCCCAATACACCCCCCGTTTGGCCGCCTTCGCTTAATAAAGCACGGCCTCTGTACGACTATTCTGCCAAAAGCCTGATAGATTGGCCACCGCTTTCCCACTCTGCCGTGGTTTCGTCATTGGCGGGCGTCGGCCCGTGTGCGACATTGCCGCTGCAGAGCAAAAAAACTGCATGCCAAGCTATTATAGTCAAACCAACAGAAAGCCAAGAAGCCTTGGCGGCCTGTCTCACTTTTCCGGCGGGATGGCTATAGGCTTTAAACAGAAAGTCCGTATCAGGCTCTTGCCCGACAATGCACAGCTTTTCCTGTGTTTGTTCTGAGTTTATCGGCTGTTCTTCATTTGTCTTCAAAATGTGTCGAAAGTCAAAAGCGTTTCTACAATTCTTCTAATCAACCCCCAAGTACTTTTGTGAGTTTTGCCGATGCTTTTTTCCTTAAAAAGCAAAAAACCGCTGCAAAGCAGCGGCCTTCGTATCTAAAAAGCTTCAAATCAGATCTATTTAAGCAAATTTTTTATTTTATTTTTATATTTTACGTCTTTAAAAGATATGTTTTTTCAAAAAGCCTCAAAGTTCCTCCGCAAGAATCACCATACCGTCGATAAATTTTTTGAGATTCACCTTGCCGCTGGCGCCCTTGCCCTGCACGCAGGCCATCTCGGCGCGTACCTCGCTAAACGGAAACAGCCGGGAAGCATACTGCACAAAAATGTCGTTGCCGTAGTCCTCAACACCAAGGCTGGCCAGATGGCGCAGCCCGCGTTCGGCCGCCCGCCGGATGCGCTGCTCGGTCGACTTGGGATTCTCGCCAAGCTGGGTGCAGAGCGCGCGCATCCCCCCCACCTGCGAGACCGTCTCCCGACGGCGCAGCAGCGCCACACACAGCTCTATAATATCCTTCGAGCCCTTTTCACCCGCCATGCCCAGCTGACTGAGAATGCTCTTTAAGCGCTGCCGCCACAGCTCCTCACGGCTGGCCGCAGCAACGGTGTGCCCCCCCTGCAGGCCGCCGTGCAGCATGCTTTGAATGCTCGACAGGGTACGCTCGTGCTCAATCTGCCGCGCCACATTACCGACCACCCGCCGTATTTCAAACAGATTAATAGGCTTGTGGATAAAAAACTCCACCCCCGCCTCGTAGGCCTTGGCGACCATCTCCTTAGCGCTGACCTGTGAAATCATGATAAAGCGCAGCGAGGCCTGCCGGGCCTTGAGCTCGCGCACCACCTGAATGCCGTCCATGCCGGGCATCAACAGGTCGATAAGGATTAAATCGGGTGCGCAGGCCGCAACCCGCGCCAGATCGACGCGGCCGTCCTCGGTCGTGCCGCAGACCTCGCCCAGATTTTCGCCTTCTATAATATCTTCGAGCACAGCCACGACCGTGGGGTCGTCTTCAACGATGTAAATTCGCATAATTCTCCTCCAACTGCGTGCGTGGAATGCGCACCAAAAAACGGCAGCCGTGCCCCTGCACCGTTTCCATCGCAACCGAACCGCCCAGCTCCTCGGTAAGCGACCGCACTGCGGCAAGCCCCACACCGCGGTTGATATCGCCGGTCACCGGATTAAACTTGGTCGAATAGCCGATGCTAAAAATCTTATCCCGCATGCGCGGCGGCACCCCCGGCCCATCGTCCTCCACTCTGAAAACAATGCTGTCTCCCGCCAAAAATTCCTCGACCTTAATGGCGCCGCTCATATCCGCCTGCTCAAGCGCCTCAATGGCATTGGTGACAAGATTACGCAGAATGGACATAAGCCGATGATGCTCACGGGTTACAAACGGGTGGTCCGTTTGGATAAACACCCGAATTTTCTGCGGCTTCTGCCGATCAAAGGTCTTGCGGGCCGACTCCTTTAAAATGCTCATTAAATCTGAGATGTGCATAACCTCGCGGTCGTAGGCGGCCTCCACCTCAGCTTCAATGCCCCTTAAAATACGCAGATGCCCCTTTTTAACCTCATGCACGTCCCGCGCAATAGCCAGCGCAAGCTGCCGGTTCTGATCCGGCGCCGACACCGCGCCGTCCGTAAGCCCCTCGTACAGCTCATAGGCCTTGCCCATGACCTGTTCAATATCCCCCGCGGCCTTTTTAAGAAAATAAAGCTCGTCCTTAAGCTGTGCCGTCATAAGAAACAGGCGCTGGTAACGCCGCTCGCGCTCCTCAAGCAACAGCAGCCGCCGGTAGTAGCCCAGCCACCAAAGCAGGCCGGTGGCGCACACCGACCGCACCAGCGCCACCGCACCCAATATCAGATAAAATCCGGAAGGCTGTACCCCGTAGCGAAACCCCGACGAAAGCCCGATCTCCACAAGGTTAGAGAGCATGTCCGCCACAAAGCAGGCCAGCCAAAAGCGCAGCAGCGGCCGTTTGCCACGGCCGGACAGCAACAGGAACAGCGTGTCGTAGCAAAGATAAAACAATGCCCCCGGCAGCGCCGCCAGCGCAGCGGCGTACAGCGCCTGCCCCACAATCCACGCCACAAAAACGCGGGAAAACCAAACAATGCAGGCCGTCACCGCACCCGCCGCCGGTACATGGCGCATGGGCAACAGCTTTACAAGCAAAACAGGGTATAAGATAACCGCGCCCGAAAAGCGAAAGCCGCCCACTCCGGGCAAAAGATAAAGCTGTGACGTAAACGCCACCGCCACGCCGACAAGCAAAACACGAATAAGCGGGCTGTTAAGCGCCGCTTTGCCCCGCCCAAATATATGGTTTTGCCATTGCGCCACTCGCGTTCACTTCCCGTAAGTTTTTTGTATTTTTATCATATCCTCTTTTTTTTCGTGCGTCAAACCTCTTTTTGGCAGCCGCGGCCGGCCCATGATTGCGCACAGCTATACTATGCCCCGGATAACCCGCCTTTTTTCTAAAACACGTTTTGCAAGCGCCGTTTTGTGCAGGCCGCACGCCGGCGTCAATAATCTTCCCCGTGCGGCATCAGCTTTAATCACTTAATTTCCTGCTCCAGTCGGTCGAACTCGGGGCTGCTGAAAAATTGCCCGAGTGTCATATCCAGCCCGTCGCAGATTTTTTTAATGGTTGCCACCTCCGGGCTTTTGCTTTTTTCGCCCAAAATGCTGTAAATGGTTGACCGGTCTATGCCGCAGAGGTAGGAAAGGCTGCTGGGATTAAGCCTTCTC
>JAEWYJ010000085.1 GCA_023395695.1 Bacillota bacterium
GTGCACAGGCACTGGGCTATGTCAAAATGGAATATCAATATATCAGAGAACTAATACGCGACGGAAGGCCGGCAGCAGTTGAGGTCAGCCCGCGGGAAACGCATGTCACAGAGCTTGCGGAAGGAGACAGGGACTATTCCGTCGCGACCAGCGAGGTGCTGATTACTGAGAGCTATAAGAATACCCGCGCGCTGCTGGAGCAGCTTGGTGCAGGGGAACAGCTCCAGAATGATTTTTCACAGGTTACCAAGGCTTATATAGGGGCGGTGGGCTACCGTTTCAGCACACGGGGCGTTATATTGAACCTGACAACATGGGATTGGCTCCCGGAGGTTAACGAGGTGCTTTATCAGTCCTATTACGACAACGACTACGGAAATGAAAACGGTGAGAAATCCAAGTCCTTTGTAGAAATTGACGCTGCGCAGCTTACGGCGCTACGCAAAGACCTGAGCAACATTTATCCGCGCCTTGGCACGCCCTATGTGCTTGTGGCTATTGCCGGAGAAAAAGGCGCCAATGAGGTTATTACCGGCTACTACTATGCACCGTTGGAGGCATTGCCCGAGCAGCTGAAATACAAGGTGTGCGAGAGCGCCTTAAATGACTATGATCGGGGTTACCTGACCAATCTTGGATACGATTACTTCGGTTAATATATTCAGGTGTGATGAAAATGCATCAGAAATGGAGAAGCGCCATGCCACAGTCGGCGAAGATGAGCAAATCTGAATATGCGCACTGCTATGATGATCTTGCGGACGCACTTTACAGGCTGGCGCTTTACCTGCTCGGCGATGCGGCCGAGGCGCGGTACGCCATGGCGGAGGTTTTTGTCGAGGGCTATACCACCTATGCCGGGCAGAACTTTGAGCAGCGGATGCTCGCGGTGCTGTGGCAGGTGCTCAGGGGGTACGAACCGGTCTGTGGCGAAGCTTATCGGCGCAATATGCTGGCGGCGGTAACGCTGCCGTCCGACGACGCCGACAGCATCCGCTTATTTCAAATTCTGGGCCAGATGGCGCTTTTTGAACGGGCAGTGCTGCTGCTGTCGGTGCTGCAGCGCCAGCCGGTGGATACCATAGCATGGCTGCTTAACTGCCCGCAGGGAGAGGTAAGCCGGGCGCTTAAACAGCTTTGCGAGCAGGTACGGCGCACTATGGCGGCGTAGCAAAAGCAACCCCCTTGTCATTTTAACGGCAAGGGGGTTGTTTATTAGCCTGAAAAACGGCTTTATGTTCTCAAAGGTACACATTTATGCTAGAATAAACCAAGAGTAGGATAGCATTTCAAATGATTAAAATGGAGTTGAGCTGCTGTGAAAGTATACAGTTGGTCAATATTGATATCAACGGTTTTGCTGGGCTTCATATATATGGCTTATACGATTAAAGGCATCTCAGATGGTCGGGTGGAGCCGGTTGGGATTGTCTTGATGGTGGTACTTATCGGTCAGGGGTTACATGCCGCACTTTCCAAAGAGGGCTTTGAAAAGGAGCAAAAAACCCGAATGAAGCAAAAACGGGTTTTTGGCAAGCTTTTTGGGAGGTGGTCCTCGGTAGTGACGTGGGGGCCGGTGGTGCTTTTTATCGTGGCATGGGCGTGCAGCGTGTTGGCGCCTGCCCGCAAATGGTTGGTTCTTCTGCTTTTTATAGTGGGAATTCTTTATGCGATTGGACTGGCCATTCTATTCTTTGTGTACAGGCGTCTGGCGGATGAGTAGAAAACGAGGCGGTAACAGCGCGGCTGTCACCGCCTCGTTTTTTACTGGCAGAATTCTATAGCCATTGTCAACTTGGACACCGGATATAGTCTGACACACGTATTGTTAGTGCTGCAAGACATCGGATGCAGGCGGGCTTGATGCCCGGCAGGGAGGACAACCCAGCGCCACGTAGAATACACCGTCAAGACAGTTGGTTTTTAAGATTGTCAACCCTATCAAATTCTATTTAGAACAGCGGTGCAAAGGGGCGCAGTACGGTGGCTATGGCGCGTTGCCAGAGCGGGTAGCGCCGGGTGTCGCCAAAGGTTACCTCCCTGCAGCAGGCCAATGTACTTTGCATATCGCTTAAAATGCTTTTGACGGCCGAGCTGCCGTAAAGGCAGACGGCGCACTCAAAATGCAGGTAAAAGCTCCGGAAATCCAGATTGGTCGTGCCCACCATGGCGGTAATATCGTCGCTGACCAGCTGCTTTGCGTGAATAAAGCCGGGCTGGTATTCAAAAATGCGTACGCCGTACCGCAGCAGCGCCCCGTAATAGCTGCGTGAGATAACGTGGACATACCATTTGTCGGGCACACCCGGCGTGATGATGCGCACAACCACCCCCGAAAGCCCCGCCGTACCCAAGGCGAGAACCATTTCGTGACCGAGCACAAGATAAGGGGTGGTGATATAAATATATTTGGTTGCGCGCGAAATCACCTGTAAGCAAAAGGTCTCGGCGACATAGAGGTTATCCAAGGGGCTGTCGCCGAAGGCTTGCACAAAGCCGTCGCTCTGGCAGGTGACGGTGGGTACAAAGCCAGAAAAATTTTGCGGCAGCTGGTCTTCGTTGGCAAAGCCCCACAGGCTCAAAAACAGCAGCGTCAGGTTCCAGACGCCGTGCCCCTTAAGCAGCACACCGGAGTCCTTCCAGTGGGCGCAGCGGGGGAGACGGTTGATATATTCGTCTGCAAGGTTAGCGCCGCCGCAAAAACCAACATTGCCGTCAATAATGCAGAGCTTGCGGTGGTCACGGTAGTTCATTGCGGCGTTCAGATGCACGCGGCATGGATTAAATACCGTCACCTCAATGCCCTTTTGCCGCAGTAATTTTTCGTAATGGCGCGGCAGCCGGTTGATGGTGCCTACGTCGTCGTACATCAGCCTTACCAGCACGCCCGCACGGGCCTTTTTTTCCAGTATTGAGAGTACGCGGTCCCATAACAGGCCGGGCGCTATAATAAAGTATTCTAAAAATATGAATTTTTCTGCGGATTCCAGCTCCTGGCACATCCGCTCGAACAAAGCGCTGCCCGAGGGGAAGAACTCGCAGGCGGTGTGCGGCCACGCCGCAAAACCGGTGCAGTTTTTCAGGTAAAAGCTTTGTGCGGCCAAATGCTTGTCAAGGCTTGCAAGCGCCGTTTCGCTGCCCGCATCCATACACACCGGCGACAGACTCTGCCGGTAATAGTCGATCAGCTGACGCTTTAAACGCCGCGGCAGGCGCTTGTTGCCCATCAGCAGGTATATCATGCCGCCTAAAATGGGCACCATGAGTATCAGAACCACCCAGGCCAGTTTATAATAGGGGTTGTCATGCTTTGAGACAATATATAAGACGGCCAGCATGCTCATCATATGCAGCAGCAGCGCCAGCGCGGGCCAGCGCCGCGCCGTCAGCCAGATACCGCAAAAAAGCAGCGCCGCTTCCAAAAGAACAAAGGCCGGCAGCAATATGGCGCGGCTGCAAAGCAGGCGTGTCAGTCGTGGCTTCATAAAGTCTCCTTACATGATTGCAAATTTAACATTGCCGCAGTATACTTAAATTGTATAAAATAAAGTGTAAAAATAAAGGGAGAGACCCGAATGGTGACCTATGGAGAAGTTTCAAACAGCGAGGAAATTAAGGCCTACATCCGTCAGGCCGACGCGTCTCTTTTAAGCATGGGCTATACCGAGCACAGCTTTGCGCATGTGGTGCGCACAGCCACCGTGACGCAGAACATACTGACCGATCTGGGCTATGACGCCCGCACCATTGAGCTGGCTAAAATTGCAGGCTTTATGCACGATATCGGCAATGTCGTCAATCGCATCGACCATGCGCAGTCCGGTGCTGTCATGGCCTTTCGTATTCTGGACAAGATGGGTATGGAGCCTTCGGAGGTGGCGCAGGTGGTGTCGGCCATCGGTAATCACGACGAGCATACCGCTCATCCGGTGAATGCGCTGGCTGCGGCGCTGATTCTTGCGGATAAAAGCGATGTGCGCCGTTCGCGTGTGCGCAACCGTGATATTGCCAGCTTTGATATTCACGACCGCGTTAACTACTCCGTGGAGCAGTCCTCCCTTAAAATAGACAGGGAGTCGCGCACCCTTACGCTGGTATTGACCATAGACTCCAAGCTGAGCACACTTGCAGATTATTTTGAAATTTTTCTGGAGCGTATGCTGCTCTGCCGTAAGGCGGCTAAATTTTTTGATTTTCAGTTTCACCTGAGCATCAATGGTGTTGCAATGATGTAAGACCCATTGCTTTACTTTAACCAAATTAAAAAAGACTATGCCACGGTTTGAAAGGCGCGAGAAATTTTGCGCGCAAGCCCCTCCGGCAAGGTCAAAATACAAACAGCCGGCACACGTCCCCGCAAAGGGGGCGTATGCCGGCTGTAAATTTTCATATGCAATGGGGCGTACTGTTCACGCTATTTGGGTATCAGTCCGGAGCAAGGCTTTGCTGCGACCGCCATTCCAGATAATTTTCGGGCAGCTGCTCCTCGGGCCTTTTCTGCGTGTGACGCAGCAATTGCTGCTCGGTTAAGGGGGTAAGCGTATCGGCGCGCACCGCAATTTCATACATGCCGTTTTTATCGGCGTTAATAAACTGAATGCCGGTAAAATTATAATCCGTGCCCATCAGGCCAATTATTTTATAAGCAATTTGGGCAGGCGCTTTATGGCTTTCCTCCTCGGTCAGATCGGCTGTGTTGTAGATACCGAGCGCATACAGCCGCTGCACCTTTTTTGTGTAGTCTCCGGCTTTGAGCGACGTCCACACCATAATCGAGTCGGGCAATGTCAGCTGGGGCGAAAACTGCCCCAGAACCCTGTGCCGATAATCCTTTTGCGCCGTTTGCCCAACGGCTTCGTTGAGCGCCTCGTCATAAACGGTGTTTTGCCATAGGTTATAGCCCAGTGTGCTGCCATCGTCAAAAACCGCAGAATAGCCACTGTTGTACCAGTCGTGATGCACCGCCTCCAGGCGCACGCCGGGCCGTTGGGCGCGGGCATAGGCCGACAATTGTCGCCGGGCGATCAGAACGCCTGCGAGGGGTACGTATTGGGTGCCGTAGCAAAGCAAAAGACCAAAGCCGACCGCCAACCCCAGCAGGGATCGGCGCAGGCATTTGCTGATAAGTTCCTTACGGGCTTCAGTCATGAACAAGCGCCTCCTCGAAAATATAGTCGACCAGCTTAAAAACGTACTGCCTTGGCGGTCTATTTTTCGGCCGCTGCGTTATCCTCCTTGGCGGGTGGTGGCCCGCCTACGTCGTCTGCCTTGCGATGCATAAAACAGCCTCGCCAATCCTATGCCCACTCCTGAACTATTTGACGACGACCGATACGTCGGCGTATTATTCCGATACGAGGATGCCCGCTTCTTTAAGCGCCGCCTGAATGCGCTCAAAGCAGGCGCGGTCGGGGCAGCGCAGCGTATGCAGGTGAATGCCGCCGGTTAAAAGCGAGAGCGGAGAGGCTGCGGATTCGGATAGATCCTTGATAAAGCGGTCGGCTTCAAAGCGTGAGCTGATCTGAAGCTGGCCAGTCATCTGACCGTAAACCGGGTGCTCAACGATGACATCCCGCGCAGTAGCGCCGTGGTCAACAATGATATACAGCTCCTGCCGCAGCCGGTCTTCATTGTCATGGCGGCAGGCAATGGTGTAGTCCTGCGCGGCGTCTGGACCGGATATGGCGGCTTCCAGCAGATAACCGCGCGGCGTTGCCAGAACCGGTGCGCCCGAAGCGCGCAGCAGTGCGATATCGCCAACAATAATCTGTCGGCTGACGCCGAATTTCTCGGCCATCACCGAGGCGCTGACCGGCTCGGCCGCATGCGCCAGAAGCTGCATAAGGCCGCTGCGGCGCGAGACCGCACCCAGCCGGGACAGCCGGTCGGAGACGGCCTTTTGCCTGCGGCCGGTTTCCGGTGCATCCAGAGCATAGCCGTTTTCAGTCCGGCGCAGCAAGGCGCCTTCGCCGGCGCCCTGCGGAAGCGCCGACAGGGGAATGCGCTGCTGCTGCTCCAGTTCATCCACGCAGACGGCAAAACCGCCTTCAATCCGGTCGATGGATAATAAGTGCATTTTACGCCGCCTCCTTTGCGCTGATGGCATCTTCAATGTTGCTTGCGCTAATCCAAATGGCGTTTCCGTCGGTCGAGAAGGTGACGGCGCCGTTTAAATCGGTACGGTAGACCGGCCCAAAGGCCGAGAGCCGGGCCAACGCCTTTTGATTGGGCAGGTTGTAGGAGTTATCCCGCCCGCAGGAGATGACGCTGGCTGTGGGGCTTACTGCGTTTAAAAACGCCTGCTTGTTCGAGGTGTTGCTGCCGTGGTGCCCCGCCACAAAAATATCGGCGCTTACCGGTGCGCTGTTTTGCAGCAGCGCCTGCTCCACCGCCGTTTCACCGTCGCCGGTTACCAGAAAAGAAGCGTCCCCCGCGTCGATACGCAGACAAAGCGAGGTGTCGTTGAGGTTGTCGGGGTCGGGAACGAAGGCGTCGAGCAGCCGCAGTGTCACGCTGTTGCCCAGCGGTTCGGTGCGGGGCGCTGTGGGCTGGACAAATTCGCAGCCGTTTTGCTCCAGCGCATCTAAAAAGCGTTCAAAGGTGCTGTTGGTCGGCATCAGCGCCTCGGGGACGGCGGGCATCCAGAGCGTATCCACCTCGTAATTTTCAAGCACTGTAATCAGGCCGCCGAAATGATCGGTATGCGGGTGGGTCATAATGACAAAATCCAGCCGGGAAATGCCGGCCGCATCGAGCGCGTCGCTAACAGCCTGAGCGGCCGAGCGCTCACCGCCATCGATGAGCACCGTATAGCCGCCGTTTTCGCCCTCGGTACGCAGCAGCAGGCTGCTGCCTTGTCCGACATCCAGCACCTGCACCTCGGCGATTACATTTTCAGCCAGTACAGGGATAACCCGTTGTGCGGGCCGGTATTCGGTTTGATACCACGAAACGGCGCTGACTAGCACGATGACCAGCAGCGCCAGCGGAGAAAGGCGCTGTCCCTTACCCGATTTGCGCTTTTTTGTCTGCCTCATCGCCCGCCCCCCGGTCTGGCACCGCCTGTGCGGTGAGGCGGTTTCGCGTTCCTGACCCTGCGCGGCCCGGCTGGCTGCGCAGCCCGCTTTTCAGCCAGCTTTTGCTGGTATTGCCGGTCGGGGGCGACAAGGCAGTCCGGCCCGGTACCGATAAGGTCGGTGCGGCGGATTTCTTCGAGCGCCTCGATAACCGTCCGGCGGTTTTCGGGTCTGAAATATTGCAGCAGCGCGCGCTGACGCTGTTTTTCACGGTCGGTTTTAGGGACATATATCTCTTTGCCGGTCAGCGGGTCGACGCCGGTGTAAAACATGCAGGTAGAAATGGTGCCCGGGGTGGGGTAAAAATCCTGCACCTGCTCAGGCTTCATATGGTTCTTTTTGAGGAACAGCGCCAGCGCCACCGCGTCGCGGATGGTGCTGCCGGGGTGAGAACTCATGAGATAGGGCACGAGGTACTGCTCCTTGCCCGCCTGCCGGGTGCATTGGTAGAATTTTTTAACAAAACGCTCATAGACCTCAATATGCGGCTTGCCCATGGCGTCGAGCACGGCGTCGCTGCAATGCTCGGGTGCGACTTTGAGCTGCCCGCTGATATGATTGGCGACCATCTCTTTTAAAAACGTATCGTCCTTGTCAAGCAGCATGTAGTCAAAGCGCAGACCGGAGCGCACAAATACCTTTTTTACGCCTTTAATCGCCCGCAGACGGCGCAGCAGCTCCAGATATTCGCTGTGGTCGACCCGTACGGCGG
>JAEWYJ010000158.1 GCA_023395695.1 Bacillota bacterium
TGACCGTTCCGTCGGTGGTTATATTGTTCTGGGCGAGGGCGTCGATATAGCGCAGCTCAGACTGGAGCTGCACGGTAATATTTTGCGCCTGCGCTTTCGCCATCATTTCAAGGTCGGAGCGGGCGTCGGTCAGCAAATGCTTACTCTGAACGGCGACGACTGTACCCCCCAGCGCCAAAACAACGGTCAGGATAATCAGCGTAAACATAACGACTAATTTTAACTTGATCGATTTCATAATGAATTTCTCCCTCAACGCGGCAAATATGGTTAAATCAGCAGAAAAGTGAGATTGATCGGACTTGTTTTGTGCAGAACAAAACGGAGGGCGCAGGCAAACCGGTTTGCATCGCAGGAGGCAGCACGGTTAGATGCAAAGCACACCGCCGCAAGAGCTTAGTTTTCAGCCGGTTTGCCTTATAGCGCCTGCACGCAGACGTTGCAAGCGGCGGGGCCGGGTATGAGCCTGACTGTGTGGTGCCGTCAAAGCGATAAAAATCTTATTTTTACCTCATTATATCCTATGTTCTGGAAAAAAGAAATCGGGAAAATGGTTCAATTTTCGTTGATTTACTATATATGTTTTACAATATAAATCGACATTATCGTTTGTATAATCGACATTCTCTATAAAGGTATAGCAATTTCAGATATATTTGCGGCTGCCGGACTTATTACGTTGCAAGTACGCGGGCCAGAGCAGCCATGAGAAAGCGGCAAAGAAAAACGGCGGACTTTTTTGCGATTATTCATCCATTTTATGTAAAAGAAATTAACATCAGGCCCCATACCGCGGTTTATGACCTTTCTCGACCGGGGACTTGCCGTATGCTTGTTGCTAAGGGATTTTTCTGCTTTGGGGTATATTTCCCCTTTGGATTGAAAAGATATCCATATTATCCAAAAAAGGAAGTGCAAAAGCTGTGTGTACAATTCTTTCCCCCGCCGGCGATACGCTGACGGTGCTGCTCGCGGGCGAAATCGACCACCATTCGGCGGCCGGTATGCGCGCCCAGATAGACGAAGCAATTGAACGTTACCGCCCGGCGACGCTGACGCTTGACTTTGGCGGCGTCACTTTTATGGATTCCTCCGGAATCGGTCTTGTCATGGGACGTTATAAGCTGATGAATACATTTGGCGGTGCGGTAACTGTTGCCAATACCCCCAAGCCGCTGCAAAAGGTTATGCGGCTGGCGGGGCTCGACCGTCTGGCCAGAATTAAAACGGAGGAATGACATCATGGTAAAACCGCTCAACAGCATGAAAGTTGAACTTGACGGACGCTCGGTTAACGAAAGCTTTGCCCGCGCCGCCGTCGCCGCCTTTGTAGCCCAGCTTGACCCCACCGTAGAGGAGCTCTGCGACATACGAACCTCCGTTTCGGAAGCGGTGACCAACTGCATTGTGCATGCTTATCCGAACACCCTTGGACGTGTTTACATATCCGCTGATATCTACGAAGGCCGGCGGGTGATTATCAGGGTGAGGGACAAGGGCTGCGGCATTGCCGATGTCCAACAGGCGATGGAGCCGCTTTTTACCACCGGTGCGGCTCAGGAGCGCTCCGGCTTGGGATTTTCGGTTATGCAAAGCCTGATGGATCGTGTCAAGGTGCGCTCAAAGCCGGGCGGGCCTACCGTCGTCACCCTCGAAAGGAGGCTCATCTCCAAAGGTGATGCAAATGTCAGGGTGTAAGGACAGGCCCGCGCGCAGCGAGGTTATTGAAAGCAATATGGGGCTGGTGCATGCCTGCGCACACCGCTTTAAGGGGCGCGGCATCGAATATGAGGATTTGTTTCAGGCCGGGTGCATCGGGCTGATTAAGGCGACCGACGCGTTTGATTACGAGCGCGGCGTGCGTTTTTCAACCTATGCCGTACCGGTTATCTTAGGCGAAATGCGCCGTCTGTTCCGAGATGGGGGCGCCGTTAAGATCAGCCGCACCATCAAGGAGCTTTCAATGCGAATTGCCCGCGTGCGGGAGCGGTTTTCGTTCGACCACGGGCGTGAACCCACCATATCAGAGCTGGCCGCGCTGCTTGAGGTTTCGGAGGAGGCGGTGGTCGAGGCCATCGGCGTCTGCGCACCGCCGGTTTCGCTGACTGAAAGCGAGGAGCAGGGCGGCGGGCAGCTTGACCTGCCGGTCGATTCGCCCGAGGAGCTGACCAGCGATTTAATTGCGCTGCGCCAATCGCTCGACCTGCTGGAGGAGCGCGACCGCGCCATTGTGCTGCTGCGCTATTTCGGGGAAAAGACCCAGTCCCAGACCGCCCAGCGGCTTGGGATGACGCAGGTACAGGTATCGCGCCGGGAAAAAAAGATTATGACTCAGCTGCGCCGGGATTTATTGGGCACAGGGTAGAAAGTTGCAAAAGCCAACGCGGAGCCGACATCCTCGGCTCCGCGTTGGCTTTTTAAAAAGCTTGGATATTTCGGTGCGGTGCTTTACAGGGTTTCCAGGTTCGGGTTTTGGCTGATATTTTTCAAAAAGTATGGCAATTTAAGCCGGATGCCATAAAGCTGTTTGGAATGCTTTGTGTTTATGGCCTTTTGTCAGCCCATATAAAACACAACATTTATTTGCGCTGACGCGCAGGGACGGCCTCAGCCCACTCCTTGCCCGGCGGAGCAGGGGGTGTCACAAAACCCTTCAGGGGGGCGTTAAAGAATACGGCCATTGATGATTGCAGGCCCCACGTGAAGGTGTCGGCGTCCCGCGCACTTTGGCGGGCGTGCATCCAGACCTGCCGCGAGATGATGCGCGCCAAACAGGTTGTGTAGCCCTTATGGCGCGCGGAGGGGCTTTGACCGCGCCGTTTGGCTGGGGCGCAGACTTTAGAACCTCAAAATTATTTTATACCGTTTTGTAGTACATCCTTATGAAGAACAGACGCGCCCATACAGCCTTAGGTGCGTCTGTTCTATACAAATAGTTTTATACGTTTAAATTATTCGCACAGGAAATATAGCATTAAGGTGACGGCCAGCAGGTCGGCACAGCCGCCGGGGCTGATATTTTCCGCAATAAAATCGGCATCCAGCGTGTCTAAAAGCGCTATAGGGGGATGCGGCGTCTTTTTCAGCAGTGCCAAAAGCGTCGCCTGCAATGCTTTCTGCCGTTCAATGCCCGCGCGTGCAATCACGTTGGTATCGGTGGCATTGGCCATCAGGTGCAGCAGCGCAATTGCGCCCGCGTCATTGAGGCTGTACCCCTCGCCCAGAAGCGTTTGCAGCACCGGCAGGCTGATGGCGCGCACGCTCTCAAAGCCGGAAGCCGCCTCGCCGCGGATACCTGCGATGCCGTACTGCATCCAAAGCCGCCCGCCCGCCGTTTGCGCGCCGGTCTGCTCAATTTGCTTCAGGTCATTTTTCGCTTCGTCAGCGGTCATTTCGGCGCACAGCAGGCAGAGCTGTTCGGGCGTTGGCGCCTTTGTCGAAAGCCGCCCCGCAGCGGCACACAGAATGCCCATAGAATAGACAGCGCCCTTATGGGTGTTCACGCCGCGGGTGGCGCTAAACATATCCGCTTCGGCACACTGCCCAATGTAGCGCAGCGACAAAAAAAGCTGTGCGGGGGACAGAGCTGCGCTGCGTATGCCTTTTAAAGCGCAGGCTTTAAAATAAGGCGCCAGCGACGCGGCGCTGTTGACAAACGTAAAAATGTCCATATCCCGGTGTGCGCCGGCGTTTGCGCGGTCCACAAGGCCGGGCTTGGGGGTAATGCACACCTCGGTCAGCAAACTTCTGACCGCAAGCCCGGCAATGTGGTCGGCCTTTGCGCCGTCAAGATAGTCGTCGATAAGCTGTCTGGTCCGCTGCCCGACGGCGTCCAGTCCGTGGCGGCGGCTGCGCGCACAGGCTGCCGCTGCATCGTCACAAATCAGGCAGCGCCGGGGCGGTGCGCCTGTGTCGCGGCGTGACAGCTTTTCACCGCCGGCGTCGAGCACATCAATATCAAACAGCCGCGCGGCGTCAAAGGCGTCCTCAATCTGAACCATCATGCACTTGATGGTCTCGGGCGGAAAATCCACCGCCCAATAGCCCTCAAGGCCGGTGCTGTAGTCGCGCACGGCGCGAAAGGTCGCTGTGACGCGGTGGCGTGCAAGCTGTTCGTCGATGAGCCGGACGCCCGTATCGAACAGACGGTCGGCGTTACCAAAACGCTTTTCTTCACCTGCAATATTCATTGTCAGGCAGATGAGCGTCACATGGTGTTTTTCAAGCAGCTCCTGCTGAAAGTCGGCCCGGCGTTCCCGCGCGAGCAGCATCTCCTCAAGCTGTATTTTCAAGTTATTGTCCCTCCGCTTTGTATATGGCACTGCCGTTAATTAATTTGAAAGCCGTTATAGCCTTGCCGCTGTGGGCCGGTTCTGCGCTAACCAATTATGCTTATCTTAACGGCTGACGGCGGCTGCGTCAAGGCGCTTGCGGTGCAAAAGGAATAAAAGCTGCTCTGTCGGAACAGTTCGGTCAGGAAATAGATCTGTTTCAAAATTTTTTTAAAAAGCCTTGCAAAACAAAAAACAATGTGCTATTATCACAACAATCAATAGTCACGAAACCTTTGATGCGGAGATCAAACCGTGAGATGCGCCTACAGAGAGCGGGGGAGGCTGAGAGCCCCGCGGAGAGCAGCATGGCAAATGGACCGCTGAGGGCAAGGTGAAAGGGCCGCTTTTGTAAGCGCCGGAGTATCCGAGACGCAAAGCCGACGTTACCGGCTGGAAATGTGTTGGCATTTCTGTAGTGAGTGGGTCTGCATTTTCAGGCCAATTAAGGTGGTACCGCAGATTTTTTTAATCTGTCCTTAAACGATGGTTTAAGGGCGGATTTTTTGTTTTGCGGGGCAAAATAGCCGCAGCAACACGTGGCACGCACCAACAGGCGGGCCCTGCCTGAAGCCGTATGAAAGGGAGCAATTATTATGTCAAAAAAAGTGCCGAACAGACTCTATCTGACCGAGGACCAGATGCCCAGGCAGTGGTATAACCTGCGGGCCGATATGAAAGAGCAGCCGGCGCCGCTGCTGAACCCCGGGACGCACCAGCCAGCAAGGGTGGAGGAATTATATCCGGTATTCTGTGAAAAGCTGGCACAGCAGGAGCTGGATGGCAGTACCCGGTACATCGATATTCCCGAAGATGTTCAAAATTTCTATAAAATGTACCGTCCGTCTCCGTTGATCCGTGCCTATAATCTCGAAAAGGCGCTTGGCACGCCGGCGAAAATTTACTATAAATTCGAGGGCAACAACACCTCCGGCAGCCATAAGCTCAACTCTGCGGTGGCGCAGGCCTATTATGCAAAGGAACAGGGCCTCGCCGGACTTACGACCGAAACAGGCGCAGGGCAGTGGGGCACCGCTCTGTCCGAGGCTTGCTCCTACTATCAGCTGCCCCTGACCGTTTATATGGTGAAGGTGTCGTATGAGCAAAAGCCTTTTCGCCAGTCGGTTATGCGCACCTTCGGCGCCGATATTATCCCCAGCCCCAGCAATACCACCGAGGTAGGCAGGGCGCTGCTGTTAAAGAATCCGAACACCGGCGGAAGCCTTGGCTGCGCCATCTCAGAGGCGGTGGAAAAGGCTGTTACAACGCCCAATACCCGTTATGTGCTCGGTTCGGTACTAAACCAGGTTTTGCTGCACCAGTCCATCATCGGTCTGGAGTCGAAGCTGGCGATGGAAATGCTGGAGGAGTACCCCGACATTATCATCGGCTGCGCGGGTGGCGGCTCGAACCTCGGCGGCCTGATCGCGCCCTTTATGCAGGATAAATTATTGGGCAGGGCCAGCCCCAGAATTGTGGCGGTTGAACCGGCCTCCTGCCCATCCTTTACAAGAGGCGTCTACGCCTACGATTTTTGCGACACCGGCAGGGTCACGCCGCTGGCCAAAATGTACACCCTTGGCAGCAGCTTTATACCCTCCGCCAATCATGCGGGCGGGCTGAGATACCACGGCATGTCCCCAATTTTGTCAAAGCTGTATCACGACGGCTATATGGAGGCCATTGCCGTAGAACAGACCAAGGTTTTTGAGGCCGCGGTGTTCTTTGCAAAGCAGGAGACGATTCTCCCTGCGCCCGAATCGGCTCACGCCATCTTTGGCGCCATTAGCGAGGCGTTAAAATGCAAGGAAAGCGGAGAGGCCAAAACCATTCTGTTTGGCCTGACCGGTACCGGATACTTTGACATGACCGCATACAACGCTTATCTTAATGGCACCATGTCCGACTACATTCCGACCGATGCCGATCTTCAAAAAGGCTTTGACGAAATGCCTGTTGTTAAAGAAGTGTTGAGATAACAGCGTGCCGACCGATATATAAAGGAGAAATTACCATGAAAAAGCTTTTAGCATTTACCCTTGCCGCCACGCTGGCCGTTATGACCGGCTGCGGCGCTGCGTCCTCTTCCGCTGCGCCTTCCTCCGGGGGCGCTTCCTCAGAACCGGTCAACGAGGCAAAGCCGGTTGTTATCGGCATTATCCAGCCGATGGAGCACCCGTCGCTCAACCAGATTCGTGAAACCATCATCGAAGAATTTGACGCGCTTGGGCTGGGCGGCGCCGTCAAAATTGAGTACCGCAACGCCAACGGTGACGCTTCCATGCTGCCGACCATTATGAGCGAGCTTATAGGCGGCGGTGTGGATATTCTGGTCCCGATTGCCACCGGCACCGCGCAGGCTGCGGCTGCCGCAACCGACACGCTGCCCATTATTTTCTCGGCCGTTTCAAACCCGGTGGAGGCCGGGCTGGTCACCTCCTTTGAAGAGACAACCGGAAATATTACCGGTGTTTCCAACGCCATCGCCATTGAGGATATTTTCGCGCTTGCCAGAGAACTGACCCCCGACGTTAAGACTTTCGGCCTTGTCTACACCACCAGCGAGGTCAACTCTATGGCCGGCATTGCCCGCGCCCGCGCCTACTGCGATGCGAACGGCATCCCTTATAAGGAGGCCGCCATCACCGGTGTGGGTGAGCTCCAGTCGGCGGCGCAGTCGCTGGCCGGTCAGGTCGACGCATTTTTCACCCCCAACGACAACACCATCGCCTCGGCCATTTCAATCTATCTGCAGGTGGCCAACGACGCGGGCATTCCGGTCTATGTCGGGGCCGACTCCATGGTCGCCGACGGCGGCCTTGCAACGGTGGGCATCGACTATACCGTGCTGGGCCGGCAGACTGCCCGAATGGTCGCACGCATCTTAAACGGCGAAAGCATTGCCGAAAACCACGTTGAGCAGATTCAGGAATATGCCAGAATGATCAACATGGTCACCGCCAACCAGCTTGGCGTTACAATACCCGCCGCGCTCAGGGACGAATTTGTCATTATAAAGGAATAGCCCAAAAACCCGGCGTTATTCCATAAACAGAAAAAGCGTTGCCGTAAGCTTTGCGGCAGCGCTTTTTTGTGATACTAAACACGGACTAAAAACCCTTAATACCAATCCATTCAATCTTTTAATAAGATGTCGGTATGAGCCCGGCGGTCTGTTTTGTCCCTGACGGCGCTATTTATCCTGCCAAAGGCAAAACAGCCGCATAATGCTTGCATTTTAAGTCGGTGATGAGTATTAGCCTATGAACATCTGCGTCCAGTAGTTGCCGCTGGCTACATAGCCGACGCCAATTTGGGTAAAGGAGCCGTTAAGAATGTTGGCGCGGTGTCCCGAGGAGTTCATCCAGCCAGTGACAACGGCCTGAGGCGTGCTGTAGCCCATGGCAATATTCTCGCCCGCGGTGCGGTAAGAAATACCGAACTTGCTCATCATATCAAACGGAGAACCGTAGGTCGGGCTGGTGTGGGAGAAATAACCCTTATCACGCATATCCTGAGACTTGGCGCGGGCCACGTCCGAAAGCTTTGCGTTCAGGGTAAGAGCGCCGAGGCCGTTTTTGGCACGCTCAACATTGACCAGCCTGACAACCTCGGCCTCATAGGCGCTGACAGAGCTTGAAGAGTTGCTGCCAGAGCTATTATTAGACGAGCCGCCGTTGGACGAGCCGCCGTTGGACGAGCCGTTATTGGACGAGCCGCCGTTGGACGAACCGCCGTTAGACGAACCGTTATTGGACGAGCTGCCGTTGGACGAGCCGTTATTGGGGCAGTTATAGCTGTAGGTTTTGCCGCCTGACTTCTGCTGTGAGTTGATAAACTGCGAAAGTATTGAGTTAATATCGTTATATGTTTGGCTCTGGGAGTTGCCGGACGCATTCCATGTATAATATTTTGTGGTGGGGCAGCTTGAGGACCCGGCCGCATTTGCACCCACGGTCAGCATTGCTGCGCACAGCGTCACAGACATCATCATTGTCAGCTTTTTCAAAATAAAATCCTCCTATGATTCATATTGGAATGTAACTGGCCGGCGCTTGGGCGCCGGCCATAGGTATAACGCTTAGTTACCCCAATTCAGGCACTGACCAAGCATTTGCAACAGAGCGCTACAGTCAAAAGAACCGCCGCTGAAAGAGAAGCAATTGAACATTGCAGTTACCTCCTTGTCATATTTGCCTTGCAAGTGCAATTACAGGGTAACAAAACCGACAATAAAAAGCAAATGCAATATCTACCTCGTTACTGGGTATTAAATTTACAAGGGCTTATTTCCCAATTTAAGGTACAAAACAAAGAAAATTTAAAAATTATAAACATAAAAACACAATTAATATGCTTTTAACCAATAATACTGACCAGAGCGCTGGCAAAATGCATAAAAAGAGAAAAGGCATAATAGTGGCAAAAAATACG
>JAEWYJ010000186.1 GCA_023395695.1 Bacillota bacterium
AAAGGCGGAAGGGCATATCTGCAGCGAGTTTGTTATGTGCTATCCGCCCGGCATTCCCATTCTGGCCCCGGGCGAGCGGATTACCCGCGATATTCTTGACTATATTGCCTATGCCAAAGAAAAGGGCTGCTCAATGACCGGGCCGGAGGACATTGCAATAGAGCGCCTGAACGTGTTGAAGGCAGGCAAGGAATGATAAAGGAGACAGGCATGGAGCTTTGGTTTACCGAACAGCACACCCCCAATGTGCGCCTATCCATCAAGACAGACCGTCAGATATATGGCGGACAGAGCGATTTTCAACGTATTGATATTTTCGAATCGCCGGAATTTGGGCGTTTCTTAACGCTGGACGGCTATATGATGCTCACCGAAAAGGACGAGTTTATCTATCACGAGATGATTACCCATGTGCCGATGGCGGTGCACCCAAACGTTAAAAATGTCCTGATTATCGGCGGTGGGGACGGGGGCGCCATCCGGGAGCTGACGCAATACCCCGAGGTGGCGCGCATTGACCTGGTGGAGATTGACGAGCTGGTGGTGAAGGTCTGCAAAAAGTATTTGCCCTTTACGGCCTGTGGCTTTTCCGACCCGCGCGTGAGCCTTTATTTTGAGGACGGGCTTAAATTTATTCGTTCCCGTGTGGCGGAGTATGACCTGATTATTGTGGATTCGACCGACCCGTTCGGCCCCGGGGAAGGGCTTTTTACCCGTGAATTTTACGGGAACTGCTACAAGGCGCTGTGCGCCGACGGCATTCTCGTCAACCAGCACGAAAGCCCGTTTTATGCCGGGGACGCGGCCGCCATGCAGCGCGCACATAAGCGTATTGCCGAAAGCTTCCCCATAAGCCGTGTTTATCAGGCGCATATTCCGACCTATCCGTCGGGGCACTGGCTGTTCGGCTTTGCCTCTAAAAAATATCACCCGGTTCGCGACCTTAATGCAGAGCGGTGGAACGCCCGCCATTTTGGCGCCCGCTACTACAATACCAGACTGCATGCCGGTGCGTTCGCCCTGCCCAACTACGTTGAGGAGATGCTGAAAAATGTTGAATAAAAACGTCCAAACCTTTTTGGGCTGCGATTGCAACTATGAGGCTGCGGATATTGTGCTGTTTGGCGCGCCCTTTGATTCCACCACCTCTTACCGCCCGGGTGCGCGCTTTGGCAGCAGAGCGATTCGCGCCGAGTCCTACGGGCTGGAAACCTACAGCCCCTATCAAAATAAGGATTTGGGCGATTACAACGTGTTCGACAGCGGCGAACTGGAGCTGTGCTTTGGCAGCAGCGAAGCGGCGCTGACCGACGTGCAGGAACGGACGCAGATTATCTTAAACGACGGCAAGCGGCCCGTCATGCTAGGCGGCGAGCACCTTCTGACGCTTGGTGCGGTGCGGGCGCTGCTGGAACGCTACCCTGACCTTTGCATCATTCATTTTGACGCGCATACCGACCTGCGCGAGGACTACCTTGGCGCCCCGCTTTCCCATGCCTGTGTTATTCGTCGCTGCTGGGAGCTGCTGGGGGACGGGCGCATCTGGCAGTTTGGCATCCGCTCGGGCGAGCGGGCGGAATTTGAGTGGGCTAAAGAGCACACCTTTTTGCGCACCTTTGACTTTGAGGGGCTTTTGCAGGCGGTGCAGGCCATAAACGGTCGTCCGGTTTATTTTACGCTGGATTTAGACGTGCTTGATCCCGCCTTTTTTTGCGGCACCGGCACGCCGGAGGCGGGTGGCGTTTCATTTTTAACCTTGTTGGAGGCGATTAAGGCGGTCTGTAAAGCCCACGTTGTGGGCTGCGATGTGATGGAACTGGCCCCGCCACTTGATCAGTCGGGAGCATCCACCGCATTGGCCTGCAAAATTGTGCGTGAGCTGTTGCTGGCGCTTAACAATTGATATAAATTTATTTGAATAAACGGAGGGTATAAATATGGGCAAAGCCTTAATCATCGGCTGCGGCGGCGTTGCGAGCGTCGCCATCCACAAATGCTGCCAAAACAGCGACGTTTTTGAAGAAATTTGCATCGCCAGTCGTACCAAATCAAAATGTGACGCGCTAAGGGACAAGCTGGCGCAGATAACCAAAACAAAGATCACCACAGCGCAGATTGACGCCAACGACGTGACGGCGCTTGTTGCGCTGATTGAAGCAGTCAGGCCCGACGTCGTTTTAAATTTGGCGCTGCCCTATCAGGACCTGACCATTATGGAGGCCTGCCTTGCCACCAAGACAAATTACGTTGACACCGCCAACTATGAGCCGGAAGATACCGCTAAGTTCGAGTATTCATGGCAGTGGGCCTACCGCGAGAGATTCCAGCAGGCGGGCATTACGGCGCTTTTAGGCAGCGGCTTTGACCCCGGCGTCACCGGTGTGTTTTCGGCTTATGCGCTTAAGCATCACTTTGACGAGATTAACTATATTGATATTCTTGACTGCAATGCGGGTGACCACGGCTACCCCTTTGCGACCAACTTCAACCCCGAAATTAATATCCGCGAGGTATCGGCCAAGGGCAGCTATTGGGAGAACGGCGCATGGGTTGAGACTGAACCCATGGAGATTAAGCGTGTCTATAACTTCCCCGAAATTGGCGAGAAGGATATGTACCTGCTGCATCACGAGGAGCTGGAGTCGCTGGCGCTTAATATGCCGGGCATTAAGCGCATTCGCTTCTTTATGACCTTTGGCCAGAGCTATTTGACCCACCTGCGCTGCCTGGAAAATGTCGGAATGACCTCCATTGAGCCGATTGAATTTGAAGGCAAGATGATTGTACCGCTGCAATTTTTGAAGGCCGTGCTGCCCGACCCCTCCTCTCTGGGGCCGCGCACCAAGGGTAAGACGAATATCGGCTGCATCTTCTATGGCAAGAAGGACGGCAAGGACAAAAGCTACTATCTTTACAATGTTTGCGACCACGAGGAATGCTACAGGGAGGTGGGCTCGCAGGCTGTGGCCTACACGACCGGCGTTCCTGCGATGATTGGCGCGATGATGCTTTTAACCGGTGCATGGAGCAAGCCCGGTGTGCACAATATTGAGGAATTTGACCCTGACCCTTTTATGGATGCGCTTAACGAATACGGCCTGCCCTGGCAGGAAAGCTTTAACCCCACGCCGGTGGACTAAGATGCGCTTTGAAGAATTGCCCACCCCCTGCTTTGTGGTGGATGAAGCGTTTATAGTAAAAAATTTGCAAATTTTACAGGGCGTAATGCAACGCACCGGCTGCAAAATTTTGCTGGCACAAAAGGCGTTTTCGCTGTATAAGCTTTACCCGCTGATCGGGCGGTACCTCAGCGGAACAGCCGCGAGCGGCCTGTTTGAAGCGCGTCTTGGGCGGGAGGAGATGGGTGGGGAGAACCATGTGTTTTCCCCCGCCTACCGCGAGGCGGATATGCCGGAGCTCATGAAAATTTGCGGGCATATCGTGTTCAATTCCTTTTCGCAGCTTGAGCGGTTTGGGGCGCAGGCCAGGACGGCGGGCTGCAAACTTGGTCTGCGAATTAACCCCGAATGCTCAACGCAGGCGGGGCATGCCATTTACGACCCCTGCGCGCCGTATTCACGCTTTGGTGTGACAAAGGCCAATTTCCGTCCTGAGCTGCTGGACGGCGTCTCCGGCTTTCATTTCCATACGCTGTGCGAGCAGAACGCCGACGCATTGCTCACTACCGTCGCCGCTGTGGAAGAAAAGTTTGGCATGTGGCTGCCACAAATAGAGTGGATTAACTTGGGCGGCGGGCATCACATTACCCGTTCGGACTATGATATTGCGGCTTTGGAGCGGTGCATTACGCGGCTGCAAACGCAGTATCATTTACAGGTGTATCTTGAGCCGGGCGAGGCGGTCGCGCTCAACGCGGGCTTTCTCGTAACCTCGGTGCTTGATACACTTCAAAATGGTATGGATATTGCGATACTCGACACCTCGGCTGCCTGCCATATGCCGGATGTGCTGGAGATGCCCTATCGTCCGCCGCTCATCGGTTCCGGTCTGCCGCACGAAAAGCCGTATGCCTATCGCCTTGGCGGCCCAACCTGCCTTGCGGGGGATATCGTTGGCGATTATAGCTTTGACGCGCCGCTTAAAGCCGGCGACCGACTGGTATTTGGCGACATGGCCATCTATTCTATGGTCAAAACCAATACCTTTAACGGTATGCCGCTGCCCGCTATTGCACTGCGTGGCAAGGACGGCGACTGCCAAATTTTAAATCGCTTCGGATATATGGATTTTAAAGGGCGATTGGCGTAAATGCGATCTTGAACATTAATAAACAACGGCATCCGTGTGTCGGATGCCGTTGTTCATAGCAGGTAAATTCTCCGCTTTTGACGTATTTTAGTAAATGAATCGACAACCTGACGCGTCCCTGCTATAATAATATAAAAAGCTTTGAAAGGAACGACTGAGATGCAAAAATTTACAGCATACGAAAAACTGTCAAAGAAACGTCAGCGGCAGCTCAATGCAACCCGGCGCAAAGACTGGGGCGCAATCAGCCCGGTGACGCGCAGACCGGAGAACCCGAAAGCGTATAATAGAAAAAAGACACAGCAATGGGAGAATGCGCATTCCCGGGGCTGTGTCTTTTTTATTGCGGATAAGGCAGCCGGATAAAATCCGGGCTCATTGCACTGATAAGGGATCCTGCTTTTTTAAAAAATGGAATATCTATAAATGCGCACAGCGGCCCGCATGATGAACAACGCCGAAATCCAGTGGTTAACAGGCGATCAATAGGGATAGATATAGGGCTCAGGCGGGGTCTCGGCAGCGGTGACATCCTTGGCCAGAATGCAGGGAATAGTTTCGCCCGCAAAGGTCGTTTCGCCGATAACGCCGTCCACCCTGACCCAGGAGTCGACTGCAAGCTGCGGTGCGCCGTCATACAGGCACAGCAGACCGGCCGGCTGCATATCGGCTGCGCAGCAGACCATCATCAGTCTTGCAGGCACAAACTGATTGGCGGCAAAGCTTTCTTCGTCTTTAAAAACGGCGCCGACTAACGACACAGGGGTTCCCTTATAGTCGTCAAAATGGTCATAGACCGCGCATAGGCCGGCATAAAAATTTTCGCTGGTCAGCACCAGCACGCCGTCCTGCAGCGCAATATCCGGCTTTTTAAGACCGATCTGGGGCAGCGGCTGACCGCTGCTGCCGGCCGCTTCGGCGACGGATGCGGGAGCCGGTTCGGAAGACGCATTGCCTACTGCGGCAGCATTGCTGATCAGCTGTACGGTACCCGTTGTGCCGCTGGCGGAATCCAGCGCCTTAGGGGGAATGGCCAGCGCCATCAGCAGCGGCAGCACAAAAAACAGCAGCGACCAAAAACCGCCGGTCTGAGCCGGAGAAAACAGCTCGCGGCACAGCAGCAGCGCCATAACCAGCATGGCGCCCACCGCAAAAAGCATAAACGGAATAATTCTCGGGTGGACATATAGCCGCACGACGCCGCTCAAAACCGTCATGCAAAAAAATGCGGCAAAGCCCAGAAGAACGACTATTTTTAAAGCAACGGCGGTGTTCAGGCTATTTAAACGTTCCATGCAATCTCCTTTCGCTTACACAAGAAATGCGAAAAAATACAGCGCCAAAAAATTGGCGAGACAAATAATGAACACCAGTGTGGCGACAAAGCTTTTCTTAAAGCCGGCAAGCAGCATCAGAATATTCTTAATATCCATCATAGGGCCGAATACTAAAAAGCCCATAATCGCACCGATGGAGAAACGCCCGGCGAAGCTTTTGGCAATAAATGCGTCGGAGGTTGAGCAGGCGGAAAAAACGAATGCCACAGCCATCATAATCAGCAGTGGAAGACCGCTTTTTTCACCCAGCCCGGTAAACCAGCTTCGCGGAATTAAAATTTGAATCAGGCTGGTGAACAAGGCCCCCAATATCAGATAGCGGCCCACGCCGAAGAATTCTTCGCCCGCGTGGATAAACACGGCCCGCAGCTTGTGCCTCAGAAGAGGGGCCGGGGCTTTTTCGAGTCCGCAGGGAGCAGCGCCCGGTGATTCGGCGCAGCAGCCGCAATGGTCGTGCCCGTGGCTATGGCAGTTACAGCCGCTGTGTATGCCGGTTAACACATTGCTGTCAAACTCCAGCAAAAACAGCATCAGGCCAACCACAAGGGCGATAACCAGCCCAAAAACAACCCGAAACAGCGCTACCCGCGGCTGCCCCGGAAAAGCATATAAGGTTGAGACAATTACAATAGGGTTGATAATAGGGGCTGACAGCATAAATGTGACGGCAATAGGCAGCGCCACCCCTTTTTTGACCAGACGGGTGGTTACCGGTACAATGGCGCATTCGCATACCGGAAACAGCAGCCCTGCAAACATGGCGGTAACAAACCCCAGCCCGAAGCGGGAGGGGAATACCCGCACAACAAATTGGTCGGGTGCGAAAACCTCCATAGCCGAGGAGACAAAGATGCCGATAAGCATAAACGGAAAGGCCTGCATGAGAATGCTGATAAAAATAGTATTGAAAATTTGGAGCTGATCCAGAAGCTTTGCATCGGCGGCCCTCGAAAACGAAAACAGTAAATACAGCGCCAACGCGGCGATGAGTACGGCCGCAGCAATGACCGAAAGGTCTGCGCTGCTTTTGGGCGGTTGTCCAGCGGTATTTTCCGAAATGGGATTACGGTTTGGCGGCATTATTTATCACACCTCGCTCCGAATTTTTCTGTTGGCATGCCGGGCAGCGGCCGTACAGCTCCAGCCGGTGTGCAGCAATAAGAAACCCGGTTTGCTGTTCCAGCTGCCTTTCATAGACGGAAAGGGGGCAGCCCTCAACCGGAAGCATCCTTTTACAGTCCAGGCAGACCAGATAGTGCCGGTGAAGCGGGCCGTTAAACGCATACAGCGTGCGGGAAACACCGGGCAGAACGACAGCAGTGACCAGTTCTTTTTCCATGAGCACCTCAAGTGCGCGGTAAACAGTGGAAAGATTCGCTATAGCATTTTGCGCCTTTAGCGCCAAAAGAATTTGTTCGGTGTCCAGCGGCTGCTCACTCCGGAACAGAACCGTCAGGATAGATAGCCGGATTTTGGTGCTTTTAAGCCCGTGCCGCCGCATGACGTTGCAAAAATCAATCGGTTCCATAATACCCCTTTTGAGATTGGCCGCAGATGGGCTCTGTCCGTCCAACAGACAGAGACGGCCTATCGCTTAATAAACAAAAAGATGCAAACGCAAATCGTTTGCGTTTGCACTAATATTATAAAGTTACTACAGGTTAATGTCAATCTAAAAATAGCGAAAGCTGCGCTTAGCCCGCCTGATTTAACAGGCGCTCCAGCTCAGTCCAGTGCGCCAGAACCAAATCTGCAATTTCGGGGTCATACATGCAGCCCCGGCCCCGTATAATTTCGTCATGGCAATAGTCGGTCGTCAGTTTTGGGCGGTACTTTCTTACGCTGAGCATAGCGTCTATTGAATCTGCCAGCGAAATAATGCGCGCGCCCGGTGGAATGGCTTTGCCCGAAAGGCCGTCCGGATAGCCTGAACCGTCCCAGCGCTCGTGATGATGACGCACACACAGGGCAATTTCTTCAAAGCCGTTCACCTTACTTAAAATATTGTAGCCGATTATCGGATGCAGGCGCATAACGTTCCATTCATCGGGGGCCAGCGTTCCGGATTTATGCAGAATAGCGTCGGGAATTCCAATTTTGCCAATATCATGCACATGCGCTGCAATATGAATCAGCTCAGCCTGCGCCGCCGGTAACTGCAGCCATCTGCACAGATATTCGG
>JAEWYJ010000282.1 GCA_023395695.1 Bacillota bacterium
CCAACCACCGACGACGACCTGCTTATTGGCGTTGAAACCGGCAAATACAATGTCGGCGTAAAAGGTGCGTGGTATACTGAGGAGCGCGCACAGAAATATGTCTTCCCCAAAAACTACATCGCTGCCAGTATTATCGGGCTGACCTTTAGGTCTGAAAACGCCGCTCAGATTAAAGATATGGAATCGTTCGCCAAATTCAGCGGTAAGCTGGTGCCGATTGCGCCCCAGAACGCGCAGTGGGCCATTGTGGAAGATTATAATAAAACCCACCCCAATAATCAGGTTGAGCTGATCGCGTCTGAAAACTTTCAGGTTTCAGATGCGTATACATGGGTGCTTGAAGGCCGATACGACGCTTATTTTAACATTAAGCTTTCGTACCAGAGCAATGTGCTTGCGCCTGACGCGCCCTACAAGGGCCTTGCCGACAAGCTGGCTTACGTACCTTATCGCGCTATTCCCACCTTTCCCGTTTTTAACAAGAACGACCGGGCCTTTGCCGACGCTTACGACGAGGCTATTCTGAAACTGCGTGAAAACGGAACCATTGAAAAGCTCTCTCAGGAATATTTCGGCGAAGATATCTTTGCTTATATCCAATAGCGGCCTCCTTTAATAATCTCCCCCGCTTAAAAACGGGGGAGATCTGCTCTAAACCGCATTCACTTCTTGCAGGGAGGTTTTATTTTGAGACCGTTCAAACCATCGTATATTTTAGAGGTCATTCCCCGCCTGCTGCCCTATTTATCGGTCACACTCGGCATAATGCTCTGCGTTGTTGCTCTGGGCACATTGTTGGGGTTCTTTCTGGCAAGAGTACGCATCTTCCGTCCCCGCATATTTAGTCCGCTGGCGGACGCTTATATCGGCATTTTGCGCTGCACACCGCCGATTGTTTTGTTGTTTATGGTCTATTATGGCCTGCCTGAGCTAGTACTGTCGCTTTGGGGCATCAATATTAACGGCATACATAACGGCATTTTTGTGCTGATTTCGTTCACGCTTTTATTTGCGGCGCCTATGGCGGAGCTGATGCGCAGCGCCTACCTTTCGATTGATCCCGGACAGCGTGAAGCGGCTGTCAGTGTGGGATTAAGCGAAGCGCAGGCGTTTTTTCACATCATTCTGCCACAGGCCACTGCCGTGGCGCTGCCCAACTTTGGCAATGCGCTGATAAATTTGATGAAGGATGGCTCATTGGCCTATACCATCGGGCTGATTGATATCATGGGGCAGGGCACCTTGATTATTGCGCGCAACTTTGGTGCTTACTCACTGGAAATTTATCTGGCGCTGACAATCATCTACTGGTCGATGACCCTTGTTATCGAGCATCTGTTCGGAGCGCTTGAACAGCGCTTTTCAAAAGGAAAAAAGCGCATAGCGGCATAAGGAGGCGGTTCAATGACATTAAATATTTCCTACATGATGGATACCTTTTTTCTGGCGCTGACCGGCGTGCCGATAACGTTGTTTATCACCCTGGCGTCAATGGCGCTGGCTTTTCCCGTTGCGTTTTACATGGCGTTGGCTAAAATGTACCGCACAAGGGTGGTGGGCCGGCTGGTCACGGCTTTTGTCTCGCTGATACGCGGAACGCCCATGGTGCTGCAAATCCTTATTGTATACAGCCTGATGCCCAGCGTACTCAACAAGCTTAGCAAGCAGCTTGCTCTTGACATAGATGTGTTTGCTATAAATCCGCTGCTGTATGCTGTTATTGTGTTTGCCATCAGCTCTGCAGCGGCATTGACGGAGATTTTTCGCTCGGCGCTGCAAACCGTAGACGGCGGCCAGCTGGAGGCGGCGCAATCGGTGGGCATTTCCACCCCGCACGCCTATTTACAATTTATTATCCCGCAGGCTTTGGTTTCGGCCCTGCCTAACATCTGCAGCCTGACCGTCAATGTGATAAAGGCCACCTCGCTTGCCTTTATCATGACGGTAAAGGATATTACTGCAATTGCCAAGGTACAGGCCGCTTATGGCTATAACTACATAGAATCCTATCTTGATATTTTTATTATCTATATTCTGGTGTGTTCGCTGACCCAGCTGGTCTTTTCGTTTGCCGAACGCCGGCTGGGCGCTTATCGCAAGCCGGTACACACCGTATAATGGGGGGAGATTTAAATGCTTGAAGTCGCGGATATTCATAAGTCGTTTAATCGCAACGAAGTGCTTAAGGGCGTTGGTATCCAGGTGAAGAAGGGCGATGTGGTCGTCATACTTGGACCTTCCGGTTCTGGAAAAACCACCTTTTTGCGCTGCATAAACTTTTTGGAGCGCGCCGACAAAGGGCGGATTGACTTTGGCGATTTTTCGGTAGATGCCCGCCATGCCAGCTCTGCGGAAATTACCGCCGCGCGCAAGCGCACCGCGTTTGTTTTTCAAAACTACAGCCTGTTTGCCAACAGAACCGCACTGGAAAATGTGACGGCAGGATTGATTATTGGGCGCAAGACCCCTAAAGCCCAAGCGATTGAAATTGGTAAGCGCTGCTTGGATAAGGTCGGGCTCTCTAACCGATACGACTACTATCCTTCGCAGCTTTCGGGCGGGCAGCA
>JAEWYJ010000090.1 GCA_023395695.1 Bacillota bacterium
CTAGAGCGTGTATGCAAACCCAAAGGTTGTAGTAAAAGTGGATAATATGGTAAAGTTGAACCATGAGACGACATGAGTTAAGCGAAGAACAATGGAATAAAATAAAGGGATTGCTGCCACCGGAAAAGAAACCCCAGGGAGGCCGACCGGCGAAAGACAACCGGTTAATGCTAAATGGCATAATTTATTGGCTGAACACAGGGATTCCGTGGAGAGACCTGCCGGAACGCTTTGGGTCGTGGAGCAGCGTATACAGCCGATTCCGCCGATGGACACAGCAAGGGGTTTGGGAGAAACTATTTACCGCCCTTATAGAGCAGGATATTGTGGACGAAACCGCGCTCATGTTGGACAGCACTACCATTAAGGTGCACCAACACGGCAGTGGTTCAAAAAAGGGCTCCATGAAGAGGAAACGGGACGAAGCCGGGGCGGACTGACTACCAAAGTTCATGCTGTGGTTGACGGGCTTGGAAATCCTTTACGGCTGATTCTTTCCAGCGGAAATCGTAACGATATCTGTCTTGCAAAAACGTTGCTGGAACCATTTGATTTGCGTGGCAAACTAATTCTTGCTGATAAAGGCTATGACAGCAAGAAATTTGTTGGCTGGATTGAAAAACATGGAGGTATTGTTGTAATTCCCAGCCGTATTACTGCTAAGAACCCACGAAATATTGACAGGCACACTTACAATGAACGGCATTTGGTAGAAAATTTGTTTCTCAAGCTTAAAAACCATCGTCGTTTTGCAACCAGATATGAGAAGCGAGCCGCTTCTTTTCTTGCGGTTACTCACTTAGCGGCTGCTCTGCTTTGGTTATCTTGATGGTTTGCATACACTCTCTAGCCTTCGCCAAAGTTGAGGGCTTTTAAGAATGCCTCGGTATCTTGTCGGCATATAGTTGCCCTGTGCCGTCCTTGTCGTGAGTGCGTGTCAGCCCGCCTGCGCCGTCTGCCCTAAAACGCAAAAAAATACGCACCTCAAGTTGGCCGGGCATACTACGCCTGCGCCGTCAGCAAAAGCGCCTGCATCATGCCTTCGGCCGACGCCGCCGCATCCGCATACCGGATGTCAAAACGCAGCTCGCCCGCCGCGGCCGCACCGGCCTCGGTGCGCTCGGCGGCGCGCTTGTGCATGCAAAAGCCGGCTTCGCCGCCCTCCAGCGCCTGCATAGCGTCGAGCATGGCCTGCATGGCCGTTTCGTTTTCGCCGTCGTCCTCGGGTGTCACCGGCAGATAACGGCACTGCACCCCCACGCTTACGCGCCCAATGCCATCCAGCTTTTGCTGCACCGTCATTTTGCCAAGCCGCACAAACACGGCCGGGGCCGTTACCCCCTGCGCCTGTGCGGAGGAATAGACGGTTGCATAGGGCATCGCCCTGGACATGGCGTCGCAAAGCGCGGTCTTGCACAGGTCAAACGGTGTCAGCGCCTGCTGCGCCCGCCGGGACAGCAGCCCCGCGTCAAAAATAATTGCCATAATTTCTCCTCTCTCCGGTTAAAAGCGGCCCCTGTACGCATTGCCAAAAGCGCCCGGCCATGTCCGGGGGCGTTGCACTGTGCGTTTTCATGCTAAGAGACCTCCGCTTGCGTCCGCCAGCGGTTTGCGCACGGTTCATTGATGTCTCTGTTTTTCGCCCTGCCATCCGCAAAATGCGTTCAACGCTAACCCGCTACTGAATGAACCGAAAACCCCCGACGCAGGAGAATTTCTCCGCCGAATCTGATGGAATATTTTTGCCTGTTGCGGACGGGCCGGCGTCTGACCCGCAGGGACAAACGGCCAAAAACAGCCGTCAAAGAGTTAGCGTTTAAAGCCGAATCGGCATCAGGCAATCTCGACGCCGTCGAGCGCGACCGAGACCCCCAGTGCGCCGTAGTCGGGCAGCCCCGCGCACCCGCGCACCGTTTGGCCCGCGTGCGTCACAGTAATCAGGTCGCCCGGCTTGACCGTAACTCCGGGGGCAAAAAAGAGAATGTAGCCCGCAGACGCCTGCGCGTGCGCAGCCGTCTGCCGGAGCGACGCGGTACGCCGCACCCCCAGCCCCCTTCGGCTGGAGAGATGGCAGCGCACCCCGTCATACACCGTTTCGGTCACAATCTGGTTCGCCGCTGCGTCAACACGGCTGCGTGCGATAACGGCGGTATCGTTGTGCATAGTCGCCAGCGCCGCCAGCGCGGCCTCCCCGCCCGGAATAAACATATCGGTTTCCTCCTCTCTGCTTGATGGCTCGGTAGCTTGTCATCAAAACCAAGACGCTCTGGCGGCATATTTTTCTGCGGTACGCCATCCACTCCGCCCAATGGCGGTGGTGCCGGCCCGGTGGCGGCCCGCCTGCCTCCGGCGTCCTGCCTCACAAAAATATACGCGCCGATTCAGCGCCACTTTTAAAGTCGGTCGGTTTTAAAATGGGGACGGCAGAAGCGCCGCCCCCCATTTTCTTCCTCCAGGGAACCTCTTATTTAATCCGTGCCCGGTTTATCGGCGGCCAACTTTGCGTCTGACTGCGCTGAAAAACAGTTGTAAGCGCTTTGCTTGATATCTGCTTTACGCCTTGCCAGCCGCAAAATTTTCTCGCCGCTGACCCGTCCCTGAATTAAACAGAGACGCCCTAGCCCAGCCGTCGGTAGCGGTCGGCGACCGCTTTGCACTCGGGGGGCATGCCCTCGCGCGGCTGCGCAAAGCGTATGGTGCGGTCCCCCTCCGAGACGCTTTCCACCCGCCCCGCCGACGCGTCGGCACACGAGGACAGCAACGCGCCGGTCAGTGTCAGCCAGCCATAGAACAGGCCGTCAGGCAGCGGGGCCGCCAGTGGCAGACCGCAGTAGGCCGCCAGCTGCAACCGGGCCTGCTCGGCGGCGGATCTGGCCTGCGCCTCGGTTGCGCCAAACAGCAGCGCTCTGAGCGAAAGCGCGTTAATCAGTGCCGAAACATCATGCACCGCCATGGGTCTTTCCCTCCTTCGGCCTTCGGGCCGTTTTTTTGGGAGGCTTTGCGCCGCCTGTTTCCAGCGGTGTAAAGCCCTGTCGTAGAAAGCGCGGCAGGTCGCCGTCTGCCACAATGCGGATCAGTCCGCCGTTTTTCATATACGTCATACCGGCACCCCCGTTTTAAGCGCGCGCAGTGGCCCCGGTGTGAATGTAGATGCCCGCCGTCTCGTTATCCCTGACGATGAGATCGTGATGCGCACGGTAAAAAATGTCGTAGGCGTCCGCCGACTGGTTTGCCGCAGGCTCTACAATCTTTGAAAACCGACGCTTGATAACCCCGTGCAGCGCATTCTTGTCGGCATAGACAAAGTTGATGTCGCAGCTTGTGCCTGCAACGGGCGTATAGCCCCCCACCTTCTGGTCGGCACTGCTGCCGTCCAAAAGTGCGATATGGGTCATAAAGCGGGACTGCGGCACGCGGATAACCGGCGTAACACCGTCGAGCAGCACAACGCGCCGGTCAATATCCCCCGCGTTGGCGCCCATGTCCAGCCTGCGCGCAATGACGTCGGAGCTTTTGAGCAACGCGTAAAAATCGTTGGTGCAAAACAGCACGCGGCCCGCGTCGGGTACTTCGTTTTCGTTGAGCGTGCGCTCCGCCGCGTCAAACAGTGCCAGCGGCTTGGCGGCGCTATCAAGGTCAGCCTGCACGACAGTGCCGTTTGAGCCCGCACGGGAGGCGGCGTCAAAAATTTCGGCAAAGCGGATAGCGTCAATTTCCGGGATCTCCCGGGTGCGCAGATATTGCAGCGCCACCTGACGGTAAAGGTCGAAGGCGGCCTCATCGTCGTCCAGCACGTCGATGCGAAACTTTCTGCCGCGGTCGTACTTTAACGTATGCTCCTCATAGGTGGCGGCCACGCCGCCCTGTGCATAGCCGCTATCGCGGTCGTAGTCACCCGCGCCGTCCACGGCAATTTTCGGCAGCTTAATTGTTCTGGCTCCGGCAAACTGGCTGGTAAGCGCCGCGTCGTCAAGCATGGCCGTAATGGCCCCCCGGCGGTAAACCTCGTCAAGAACATCTAAAAACTTGGTGGCCTTTTCGGTAAATGTGTTCATATTGCTTCTCCTTTTTTGTTGTCTCAGGTGAATGTTCGTGCATTTCCCGGCGCAAAGCAGCGGTACGCCCGCTAAAGCGCTTTACGCCGCCGCGCTATAGCCGACCGGCTTGAAAACGGCGCTGAATTGGCGCAGGTTTTTTGGGCCGCTGCGCAGACGTTGCACATGGGCCAGCACCCGGCAAGCAGAATCACACAGCAGCACAAAATATATAGCCGACTAAGTTCAAAACCGTCTCAACTTGGCGGCCTATTTTCCGTGTTGCTGCGTTGTCCTTTTTGCTGGGGCCAGCCCAGCTGCGGCGTCCATTCTGCAACGTAAAAAACAGGCGCGCCCACGCTGCGCTGCTTTTAAAATGAACCGGCTATATGCCGTCAAGGCGGCAGGCCCTTTTAAGCCTGCTGTAACCCTCCGCATCCTTTGGCGGCGCACTGCCCGGGCGGTCAGCGGCCCACCCCGCAAAACAGTCGCCAAAGGTATTGCCGTTCCCAGCCTGCCCGCTGTGCGCAGCCACCCGGTTTACTGCTCTGCCGGCAGACCCGCCTCCTGTCGCCATCTGGCCGTGTCGTCGCCGGCTGGGCCGGCCCCGCCGCCGGCGGGGGGCGGCGGATTTTGCGGTGCGCCCCCGAACAGGAACGGATTTTCGCGCATGACCGCCTCAAGCTGCGCGTCCAGACCGGTCAGCCGGTCGCCCTCGAGCGCGATTGCTTCAAGGTTCAGCAGCGCTTTGACGGCAGTCAGGTTTTTGGCTTGTGCCCTTGTCAGCGCCAGCGCAACGCCCGCGTCCTTCTTCTGGGCGGTCAGCTGCGCGCCAAACGCTCTGGCGTCAGCCTCCCGCCCGGCCTGCGCCTCGCCAAGCTGCCCTTCAAGCGCTGCGTACCGGGCCTTGTCGACATTCTGTCCTCCGGCCAGATTCACGAGCTTCAGGTCCTTGCTGTCCTGCAACGCCGCTTCAAGCTCGCCATAGGTCAGCGCCCTGTCGCCAAACAGCTTTTTCAGTTGCTCCATTTTTGTCCTTTCCCGCCGCCGGCTTGTTTTTTGGCACAGGAAGCCGGTCAAAAGAGGGCTATACTGACGCAATGCCCACCCCGGGAATATCCTGCGGGGACGTGTGCACACCCGTGCGTCCCGGCTGGACGCATAGCCAAATCCCTTAAAAGCCCGTTGACCCGGCAAGCTGTTTTGTGCCCAGCTGCGTCCCCGCCCAGCGCGTGCAAAATATCTGCGCCGGTCTGCTTTTGTTCTTTTGTTGGTTTGACTATAAAATCTTTGCGCCAAGCTGCCAAAACTGTTAACAGCTGCCTCATATGCCTGTACGCCGCGGCGATCGTGCCATTTAAGCGCCCGCACGACAGGCGTTTTTGCACAACAAAGGGACGGCCGCGCACCGTCGTGCGTCCGTCCCTTTGTTGTGTGGCATTTCTGACACCTACATCCTATCACGGATGCTATGTGGCTTTCTATGGTCAGTTTAGCGCAAAATAGAAAGCGGCGGCGTTTTCTGCACCACTTTTAATTATTTGTAAGTTATGCTAAAATGAATGTGATCTTTTGTATGTTTGCAATAAACCTGTTGTGACTATTTTAACTGGAGGAACCTTCTATGACAGACCACCCCAACATAGCCGAAACACTGCCCGTTGGCGCACTGCTCGCCATTGTGGGCGGCTTTTTAGACGCCTACACCTACCTGTGCCGCGGGGGCGTGTTTGCCAACGCGCAGACCGGCAATCTGGTGCTGGTGGGCATCCGTCTGGCGCAGGGCGACCTTTGGGGCGTGCTTTATTACATGGTGCCCATTCTGGCCTTCGCCGCGGGGGTTTTTGCCGCCGAGGGCATTCGGCAGTACTGCCAAAACCGCGGCAGGCTGTACTGGCGGCAGACGGTGGTCGCAGCTCAGGCGCTGGTACTGGCCGCCATCGCTTTTATTCCGCAAAGTGGCAACATGCCGGCCAATGTGCTGGTCTCCTTTGTCTGTGCGCTACAGGTGCAGAGCTTTCGCAAAATGCACGGCAGCGTGTTTGCCACCACCATGTGCACCGGCAACCTGCGCAGCGCTTCCGAGAGCCTTTGGGTCTTTGGCCGCACCAAAGATCCCGCCGTGCTGCAAATCGGCCTGCGGTATTACGGCGTTATCGCCTTTTTTGTGCTGGGCGCCGTCATAGGCGCGCTGCTGTCCCGCCGGGTTGGCTCCGGTGCCATTCTTTTTGCCTGCGCCGTGCTGGCCGCGGTGTTTGCGCTGCTTTCGGCTGAAAAAAAGGCTAAGTTTTAGGCCTCTTTAATCGGGAGACGCACCGACCGCCGCGCCGTCATTCATCGGGTGGTTCCATCAGCCCCGGCACATTTTACGCCGTTCGTTATTGAGCGCCGCATCACTACTGTCGTTAGTTTCACGCCATGTTAAAAGCACGCGGAACACATTTGGTATTCCGTGTGCTTTTTCTCTGTCCAGCCAAGGTGTACCGGCCAATCCGGCATTTTTTACCGGTGCATTCCCCGCCTAAAACACTTGCGCCGCCATCTCCATATAATAGGATGGAGGTGATAGAATTGTTTGAATATATTGTCCAACCCGGGGACAGTCTTGACATTATCGCCGGCAATTTTGATGGCACGACCGATATGCTGCTGGCGGCAAACCCCGGCCTGACCCCTGCGGCCGTTGTCCCGACGCGCATCATCATGGTGCCGGTCAGCCCTGTTTTATACCAGCAGTTCCCATGGTACATTACGTTTCCGTATCTGTTCATAACGCAGCCCTGGGGGTTTTGGAATAATCCGCTGCGCTGGCCGGCAGGTCCGTGGCGTCATCCCGGCGGCGGTGGCGGTCGTCCCGGCGGCGGCGGTGGTCGCCCCGGCGGCGGCGGTCGCCCCGGTGGTGGCGGCGGTCGTCCCGGTGGCGGCGGTGGCCAGCCCGGTGGTGGTGGCCGTCCCGGTGGTGGCGGCGGTCGTC
>JAEWYJ010000319.1 GCA_023395695.1 Bacillota bacterium
GATAGAGACTGTCTCGGGGGAGGAGGGCTTTGCGGTGCTGTACGAGGAGGTGCGCCCCTACGACAAACAGGAACCGGAGCTCTATTCCTTTGTTATGGTACAGTTTTTTAACCCGCAGGGTGAATACGAATCGCGCCTTCCAACCGGCATCTATGGCCCGCATGAGGACGGCAAAACGCTTTCTTACCGCTATCGTCTTGAGGGCGGCCGGCTCTATATGGATTCAGGGGAGGACAATTACCGCAGTGTTGACAGAACAACCGGCGCTGTCAGCACCTGGTATTATTCTACGCTGCTTTCGGAGCATGGCGTAAGGCTGGATTATTGCGGCGAATATGACGAGCGACTTGGTGCGACCAACATGCGTTACCGTCTGACCGGCGCCGACGGCGAGATGCGGGAAATTATCATGCCCGAATATGACGAAAATTTTCTTATGGCGCTGGATTTTTGGCGCACCGGAGAGCCGCATGACGACCGCCCCGGCATCACCTTTACGGCGCAGGTCAGCTTTGACCCCGCCGCCAAAACGGCGGTTCTCTCCAACACCAAACAAACCTATACGTTGGATTTTAATGACCTGAGCTATACCGGCGTTCTGCGTTATACCGACGACATGCTTGAGGAGGTTTTAGCCACCAGCCCGGACGGTCGCACGCTGTTGTACAGCGCCGACAGCAACGGCATGGGGGACGCATCCTGGCGCGATCTGGTGATAAAGCGCCCAGATGGAGCCATTACCTTTTTAGGTACCCATTCGGCACTTTACGGCACGGGCTTTTTTGACAATGGCACTGTTGTGATTAACAAGCTCACATCGCTGGAAGCATATGACATTACCGTTGAAAAACCTGCGGGGAGTCCTCTGCTTGACCTTGGAACCGTGACAGAGCAGGACGGTCGGCAGCGGCCCGAGCGGCTGGTGGTCGGCATGGCGATTGACCATGGAAACCAACTGCTGCTGGCCGCAGTGCGAGATTATAACGAGGATTGGGACGCGCTGCTGCCGGTGACGCTGACAGTGCTCGACGCAGCTTTAAAGCCGACCGAGCTTGCCACTGACTGCCGCATCATGACCTACCGTAATAACTGGCCGGTGCGGTGCGACATTGCGCTAAACGGCGACGGCACGGCGCAACTTTCCTGGATGGAAGAGCCGCCGGTGCAGGTGCGCTACTTGCGCTGACGATAGACGACGTGCCGCATTGCCGGCGGGCTGTTCCAATGTGGAAACCGCTTCCACATTGCGGGGTGTTTTATTGCCTAATTTTTATAAAGCCCTCCCCGCCCGGGAGGGCTTTTTTGTGCTGTAATTTTTACTTCACAGCGGGACAAATGTGCTATAATAAACGCATGGCATTATTTGTATAGTCGACCAACTTGAAAAGCGGAACTGAATTGGAGCGGCTATTTTTTGTGCCGCAAGGCAGAGGACGCAGACGGGCTGGCACCCGTCAAGGAGGATAACACAGCGGCGCGGAAAATAGGCCGCCAAGGCAGTTCGTTTTTTAAGTTTGTCGACGACTATAACACCATGTGGCCGGCAACGCCGCCGCAACGCAATATTGCCCTTGCGGGCGGATTTTGACACCGCGCGCCGCGTGCTTCTGATATTGTCATGATGAGGCCGCATTCTAATCTTTGATTTACAGCCACTTACACGGGAGGAATAACGATGCAGCAGGAAAAGAGTGACCTTATCCGCGATAATATGGCGTTTTTGCGCTTGTTGTCCAAGCAGTTCCCCAATATTCAGTCGGTTTGCACCGAGATTATCAACCTTAAGGCGATTTTAGATCTTCCCAAGGGCACCGAGCATTTTATCAGCGACCTGCACGGAGAATACGAGGCGGTCGCGCATATTCTTAACAACGCGTCGGGTGTTATACGCGACAAGATTGACGAGCTTTACGGCGAGAGCAGCCCGGAGGAGGAGCGCTCAAAGCTTGCGACGCTTATTTACTATCCGCAGCACAAGCTGGATCTGCTTAAAATTGAGCATCAGGACGATCTGGACGAGTGGTATCACGATACGCTGATTAAACTTATTGACATTTGCCGGGTGGTGGCCTCCAAATACACCCGCTCTAAGGTCAGAAAGGCGTTGCCTGCCGATTTTGCGTATATCATCGACGAGCTGCTGCACGCCGACCATTATGAGAAGAATAAAGAGAATTATTACGGGCGTATTTTTTCCACTATTGTGGACGTGGGCCGGGCGGACGCCTTCATCGTGGCGCTTTCGAGCCTGATTAAACGGCTGGCGGTCGACCAGCTGCATATTATCGGGGACATTTACGACCGCGGCCCGGGCGCCGAGGATATTATGCAGCTTTTAATGGGCTATCACGCGGTGGATATTGTTTGGGGCAACCACGATATGCTCTGGATGGCGGCCGCTGCCGGCAACGAGGCCTGCATTGCCAATGTGCTTAATGTTTCGCTTTCCTACGCGAACGTTGACACGCTGGAAAACGGCTACGGCATTAGCCTGCGCGCGCTGACGACCTTTGCCGAAAAGACCTATGGAGACTCTATGTCCTTTAAGCCCAAGGTTCTGGAACAGGATAAAATAGGACTAAACGATATTGAACTGGTGGCCAAGCTGCGCAAGGCGGCCGCCGTTATGCAGCTTAAGCTGGAGGGGCAGATTATTGCGCGGCACCCCGAATATGATATGGACGACCGCATGATGCTCGACAAAATTAACTTTGCCGAGGGCACGGTGACAATAGGCGGCCGGGTTTATCCGCTGCGCGATACCGATTTCCCCACCATTAACCCCGAAGCGCCGTATGAGCTGACCGAGGAGGAGCGTCAGCTGATGGCCGCGCTGAAGGACTCCTTTATCCGCAGCGATAAGCTTCAGGCTCATATGCGGTTTTTGTTTGAGCACGGCAGTTTCTACCGCTGCTGCAATTCTAATTTACTGTTCCACGGGTGCGTGCCCCTTAACCGGGACGGCTCGTTTGAACGGTTTGAGTTTGACGGCTTGCGCCTGTGGGGTAAGCGGCTGTTTGATTTTTGCGAGCATAAAGTGCGAGAGGGCTATTTTGGAGTGCGCGGCAGCAAAGAAAAGCGCGACGGCGAAGACTTTATGTGGTGGCTGTGGTGCGGCAAAAGCTCGCCGGTGTTCGGCAGAACCCGCATGACCACCTTTGAGCGCATGCTGGTTGAGGATAAGGCTTCGCATGAGGAGCCGAAAAATCACTATTATCATCACATGAACGACCCGAAGGTCATCACCGGCATTTTTGAGGAGTTCGGGCTGAACCCCGAGGAATCGCACATTATCAACGGGCATATCCCGGTTAAATCGAAGGACGGTGAAAGCCCCATTAAATGCGGAGGCAAGGTGCTGACTATCGACGGCGGCTTTTGCAAGGCCTACCAAAAGACCACCGGCATTGCGGGCTACACGCTCATTTATAATTCCTACGGGATGCGGCTGGTGTCGCATGGGCCGTTTAAGGGTATTTCCGAGGCGGTGCAGCAAAACAGCGACATCCTCTCAAAAACCGACATTCTCGAGGTAGCGAACCGCCGCAGGCTGGTGGCCGATACCGATATCGGCGTGGAGCTGCGCAGCCAGATCGGCACGCTGACGCTGCTGCTTGAGGCGTATCATTCCGGCGCAATGCCGCAGCTTTCACGCTGATGCGGCGTGGGCTTTCCGGCACGGCGCTGCAGGCGCTGGCGGTTGCAAGCATGACATTGGACCATATAGGGGCGGTTATAATGCGGCAAAGGCAGATTGCCTGGACGGTTATACTGCGTGAAATGCCAATGCTGTTTGCGCTGCGTGCCATTGGGCGCGCAGCCTTCCCCATTTTTGCCTTTCTGCTGGCGCAGGGCATGCTGCACACCCACAGCCGCAAACGTTTCATTCTGCGGCTGGCCGTGTTTGCACTGATATCGGAGCTGCCGTTTGATCTGGCGTTTTACGGCGTCCTCTATTATCCGGGCCATCAGAACGTCTTTTTTACGCTTGTGCTGGGCGCTGCCTGTATTGCGCTCTTAGATGGCGCAGGCAGGGCGTTTGGCGCGGCCGCTATTATAGCGACCGCTTTACTTGCGCAGCTGCTGCGCACCGATTATGCGGCGCTGGGCGTGCTGACGGTGCTGCTGTTCTGGGGGCTATCTTCAAGAGGGGCGGCGGGTGTTACCGTTGCTGTGCTGCTCTTTACCGGTGGGTGCCTGATGTATGGCCAGCGGGTCTATCTGTTTTGCCTGCTGAGCCTGCCCCTGCTGCTGCGCTATAATGGCGTGCGCGGCGGCCCGTCGGGGCGGTTAGCCGCCGCGGGCAGAAAATGGTTTTTTTATTTATACTATCCGGCCCACCTGCTGGCGCTGGCTGCGCTGGCAAAATATTTATAGCCGCAAATTCAAAAGGCATACAGACCGGGCGGTGTATTCTTTGTGCTGCTGCGTTACCGGTCTTGTGGTACAGCGCCCCTTTGGTGCGTTTTTTTAAGATAGCCGACGCTGCCCCGCCATGTGCGCCCAAAAGGGATTTTTCTCGGATCTTTCAATACCCGCAAAGCGTTTTTACGTTAGTTTGTTGTCGAAAATATAGTAAAAGATGCACGCAATATGAATATTATGTTGACAATTGCAGCGTTACGCAATAAAATTAATGAGTGTTTTAATATAATATTCCTAAAAATGTGTTGTAGCACGAACGAGGAAAACGAGCAGGAAGAAAATGACAAGGAGTGTAGTTTAAAATGGACCTTATCATCCTAATGCCTATCGGGGCGGCAGCGGCGCTGCTATTTGCGTACCTGCGCTCAAAGAAGGTACTGGCTGAGAGCGAGGGCAACGAGTTGATGAAAAAGATCTCAGCTTCTATTCGTCAGGGCGCGAATGCATATCTCAAGCGCCAGTACAGCGGTGTGGCCAAGTTTTTTGCCGTTGTTTTTGCCATTATGCTGGTGCTGGTATTTCTGGGGCAGATGGCGCTTTGGGTGCCTATTGCCTTTGTAACCGGCGGCTTCTTTTCGGCGCTTTCCGGTTTTATCGGCATGAAAATTGCAACGTCTGCAAACGCCAGAACCGCCAATGCCGCCAATGACAGCCTGAACCACGGCCTTAAGGTTGCCTTTTCGGCCGGCGCGGTCATGGGCTTTACCGTCGTGGGGTTAGGACTTCTGGATATGAGCCTCTGGTTCTATTTTCTGAAGTATATTGTCTTTGCCGCGCTGCCCGAAGCGGAACAGGCCGTCAGAATTTCGGCGCTGATGCTTACCTTTGGTATGGGCGCTTCGATGATGGCGCTGTTTGCGCGTGTCGGCGGCGGTATCTTTACCAAGGCGGCCGATGTCGGCGCGGATCTTGTCGGTAAGGTTGAGGCCGGCATCCCCGAGGACGACCCCAGAAATCCTGCCGTTATTGCCGATAACGTCGGCGACAACGTCGGCGACGTGGCAGGCATGGGCGCTGACCTTTACGAGTCGTATGCCGGCGCAAGGCTGTCCGCCTGTGCACTTGCTGTTGCTGCAGGCTTTGGCATGGACGGTATGGCGGTTCCTATGGTGCTTTCGGCCATCGGCATTTTTGCTTCGATTATCGGCACCTTCTTTGTCAAGACCGGAGAGAACGCCGACCAGAGAAGCCTGCTGGGTTCTCTGCGCAAGGGTACCTATATTGCCAGCGTACTGGTGGCTATCGGTGCATATTTTCTCATTGACTACGTATTTAAGGGCGAGCAGTTCGGCCTGTTCATTGCCATTATGGTCGGCCTTGTGGCAGGCAATGCCATTGGCTATTTTACCGAGTATTACACTTCCGATACCTATAAGCCCACTCAGCGGCTGGCGGCCTCTTCCGAGACCGGTTCGGCCACCATTATCATCAGCGGTCTGGCGCTGGGCATGATGTCCACCGCCGTCCCGGTTATTATTGTCGGCATCGCTGTTATTGTCAGCTATATTGTTTCGGGTGGCAACACCAGCTTTGAAGCGGGCCTGTTCGGCATCGGCCTTTCGGCCGTGGGCATGCTTTCCACGCTGGGCATTACGCTTGCGACCGACGCTTACGGCCCTGTGGCCGATAACGCCGGCGGCATTGCTGAGATGGCCGGCTTGGACGAGTCGGTTCGCGCCCGTACCGACGCGCTTGATTCGCTGGGGAACACGACCGCTGCCACCGGCAAGGGTTTTGCCATCGGTTCTGCGGCGCTTACCGCACTTGCGCTTGTTGCAGCTTATGTTGACCAGTGTAAGGCCATTGCGCCCGACCTTGTGCTGAATCTCAGCGTCACCAACCCGGCTGTTTTGGTTGGCCTGTTCTTCGGCGCGGTACTGCCCTTTGTTTTTGCGGCCATGACGATGGAATCGGTCGGCAAGGCAGCCATGAGCATTGTCACCGAGGTTCGCCGCCAGTTTAAGACCATCCCCGGGCTGATGGAAGGCACCGCTGAACCGGATTATCACACCTGCGTGGACCTTTGCACCAAGAGTGCCCAGCGGGAAATTATGGCCCCGTCGGTCATGGCTATTGTTGCGCCGATTGTCGTCGGCCTGCTGCTTGGCGTTGACGGTGTTACCGGCCTGCTGATGGGCGCGACCACCTCCGGCTTTATTCTCGCTATCATGATGTCCAATTCCGGCGGTGCGTGGGATAATGCCAAGAAATATATCGAGGCCGGCCACCATGGCGGCAAGGGCTCGGCTTGCCATAAGGCTGCTGTTGTCGGCGATACGGTAGGCGATCCTTTTAAGGATACCTCCGGTCCTTCAATCAATATTCTCATCAAGCTGCTTTCTACCGTCTCAATCTCTTTTGCGGCGCTTATTGTCCGATTTGCCCTGCATCTGTTTTAAAAATTTAAATATATAGTCAAATAATTGAGGAATGGGTGCAACAGGCTGCAACAGCTGTGCCTGCTTTTAAGTTAACCGACTAATATGTAAGGGCGGCTGCCGTTGATATCTAACGGCAGCCGCCCTTGGCGTTTGCATAGGTTGTTTTTAAAATTGCCGGTTCGGGGGCTTGCCCCGAGCGCTATAAGCTTATTTAAAATAGTCCGGGTACCGTTCACGAACCGATTTTTCCACCGTCCGGTACTGGTTGAGATGCTGCTCCATATACATACGCGCTGCCGCAGGGTCACGGGTGGCAATAGCTTCGACAATATTGCCATGCGCCTGAATTACCTTGGAAGGTTTGATGTCCGACAGCGTAATACTGCGCACCCTGTCAAAATGGATGGCGATGTTGCGCATAAGCGTAAAAACCTGCGGCTTTTGTGCAATATCGAAAAGCATTTTATGGAATTGATCGTCCAGCTCCAGCAGCATGCCGTCGGTATCGCCGCTATTGACATAAAACGCCTGAAGCCGCACATTCTCACGCAGCTTGGTTAAATCTTCGGCAGTGGCCTTGCTACAGTTAAGCTCTACGACGGCGCATTCAAGCACCCGGCGCATAAACTGCGATTCTTCGACAAGGTTGTAGTCAATCAGCGACACGACGCTGCCCTTTTGAGGGAATATCTCCACAATTCTGACTTTCGAGAGCTCAATCAGCGCTTCGCGCACCGGCGTACGGGAAAGGCCCAATTCCGCTGCCAGTTCGTTTTCGCTGACCATACATCCGGGCTCAAGCTCCAAACGAATAATGTTTTCCTTGAGCGTGCGCAGCGCATAGTCCCGTCCGGTCTCACGTGGAAGACGCTTTGTTAAATGCATTGTTTTCCGCCTCCCATAGTTCCTCCTGCAAGTTTACAAGATTCGCGGCCTTGCGTCAAGAGCTAGTATACTAGGACGTTTCTTAAAAGCCAAAAGCAGCGGGACATTTGCTAAAAAGCATAAACACAAGGCCGGTACACAAGGGACGCCGAAGGCATGCCGGCTTTTGAGGTGTGGCGGGGCATTTGCGGCAGAAGGCTTTGGTGCTTGGGTTTTTAAGAAGGCCGTTGGCTTATAGAGTCGCAGCAATTGAAAACCACGCTGTCCTGGCAGCCTGTTTTGCGCCCGGGGACGTTGGCATCCCCGGGCCGTCAGGCTCTCTGTATTTGCGCTTTGTCAGCCGCAAAATAG
>JAEWYJ010000328.1 GCA_023395695.1 Bacillota bacterium
GGTCAGCAGTGTGCGGGGGCCGCGCGGGGGCTATCGCCTTTCGAGAAATGCCGCAGATTATACGGTGGGCGAAGTTTTAAGGCTGACCGAGGGCAGCCTGGCGCCGGTGGCCTGTGTTGATGGCGCCGACCCGGAGGACTGCGAGCGCTGCGACGGGTGTGCCACCGTGGAGCTGTGGCGCAAGCTGGATGCGGCCATCTCTCAGGTGGTCGACAATATGACGCTTGCCGATCTGGTAGCGATTGAGCATGAAAAGAAGCGTGATCGGGCATGAAGAAAGTGATGGTGGCGATGAGCGGCGGTGTGGATTCCTCCGTCTCAGCGCTTTTACTGCAGCGGCAGGGCTATAGCCTGTGCGGTGCAACGCTGGTTCTGTACGCCAATGAAGATATTGGCCTGTGCGATACGAGAACCTGCTGCTCGCTTGACGATGTGGAGGACGCGCGCCGGGTATGTACAAAGCTTGGCATAGACCATTTTGTTTTTAATATGAAAGCACAGTTTAAACAGGGGGTGATCCAGCCGTTCGCCGAGGGCTACCGGCGCGGAGAAACGCCAAACCCCTGTATTGAGTGTAACCGGTCAATAAAATTTTCCGGCGTGCTGGACAGGGCGCGGCAGCTTGACTACGACGCCATTGCCACCGGCCACTATGTGCAGCGCGACTACGACGCCGCCACGGGACGATGGCAGCTCAAAAAAGCAAAGGACCCGGTGAAGGACCAAAGCTATGTGCTGTATGTGCTGTCGCAGCAGACGCTGGCCCAAACGCTTTTTCCGCTTGGCGGGCTGACCAAGCACGAGGTGCGCGCGCTTGCCGAGGAGGAAGAACTTGTGACCGCTAAAAAGTCGGAGAGTCAGGACATCTGCTTCGTCCCGGATGGCGACTATGCGGGCTTTTTGGTCAACACACTGGGTGTTGCTCCCAGGCCGGGCCGCTTTGTCAGCCCGCAGGGCGCGGTGTTGGGCCAGCATGCGGGTATGATACACTACACACTGGGGCAGCGTCGGGGTCTGGGCGTTTCGGCTGACCGCAGGCTGTTTGTCGTTGAAAAGGATATGCGACAAAATACCGTTGTGCTCGGGGACGAAGCACTGCTGATGCAGCGGCGGATGACGGTGGATACGCTTAACTGGGTATCGGTCGGTGCACCGCAGGGCAGCCTTCGGGCGCAGGTCAAATCGCGGTACCGGCAGTCGGCCCAGCCTGCGTGGCTGCACCCGCAGGGGGACGGCAGCCTTGTGGTGGAATTTGACGCGCCGCAGCGCGCGCTGACCCCCGGGCAGGCAGCGGTTTTTTATGCGGATGATATTGTATTGGGCGGCGGAACCATCCGCAGCGGTGCAGAGGAGGATAAAGACGCATGAAGGAGCAGTTTTGCCGCAGCGCCATGCTGCTGGGCGAAGCGGCGACAGAGCGGCTGGCCCAAAAGCGGGTGGCGGTGTTCGGCGTCGGCGGCGTGGGATCTTTTTGCATTGAGGCGTTGGCCCGGGCGGGCGTGGGCGCGCTGCTGTTGTTCGACCCGGACGAGGTTGCGCTCTCTAACCTTAACCGGCAGATTATTGCGTTACACAGCACGATTGGCCGCCCCAAGGCCGAGGTGATGCGCGCGCGTATACTGGATATTAACCCCGACGCGGCCGTGGAGGTCTACAAGGTGTTCTATACCGCTGAAAATGCAGAAGCATTTGATCTTTCGGGCTGCGATTATATTGTGGACGCCATCGACACGGTATCCTCCAAGCTGGCGCTCATTGAGCGGGCGACACGGCTGGGTATACCGGTTATCAGCAGTATGGGAACCGGCAACAAGCTGGATCCCTCGCGCTTTGCAATTGCGGATATTTACAAAACCAGCGTCTGCCCGCTGGCCAGAGTCATGCGCTGCGAGCTGCGCCGCAGAGGTATACGGGCGCTCAAGGTGCTGTATTCCACCGAACCGGCAATAACGCCGGCAGCGCAAGACGCGCCTGCGCCGGGCCGCCGGCAGACGCCCGGCAGTGTGCCGTTTGTGCCGTCGGTAGCGGGCCTGATGATTGCCGGCGAGGTTATACGGGCGCTATGCGCAGAAAAATAATATAAAAAGCGTCTGATATTGCAAAAAAAGTTTGCGATATCGGGCGCTTTTCTTTTATCCAATAAAGTATTTATTTCGTGTTAAGATTGACACACAGGGAAAATTTGATATGATGAAGATGGAGAATAAAGCATCATTTGTGCACAAAATTTTGTTTCGGAGGGAGAACTTTATTATGGTAAACAACAAGAGGCTGCTGGATACTTTTCTGGAATATGTCCGGATTGACAGCGAAACAGGCAACGAAAAGGCATTTGCAGACCGCATGGTGCAGGAGCTTAAAGCGCTGGGAGGCGTCGTGACCACCGATAAGACCGGAGAGGCACTGGGCTCAAACGGTTATAATATTTACAGCACCTTTGAAGGTGCGCTGCCCGGCGAGCCAATTCTGTTTTCGGCGCATATGGATACCGTTAAGCCGGGCATCGGTATTAAACCGGTAGTGGCGGACGGCATTATACGCAGCAGCGGGGATACGATTTTGGCCAGTGACGACAAGTCCGGCGTTGCGGGTATTTTAGAGGCAATTCGCAGCATCAAGGAGCAGGGCGCTCCTCACCGGACCTTTGAGGTGATTTTTACCATCTGCGAAGAGGGCGGCCTGCGCGGCGCAAAGCAGCTGGACTATTCGCGCATCCGCTCTAAAAAGGGCGTCGCGCTTGACTCCAGCGGCAATGTGGGCAAAATTATTGCACAGGCGCCGGGACAGATTAAAATTTATGCGGACGTCATCGGCAAAACCGCTCACGCCGGCATTGCGCCTGAAAGCGGCATCTCGGCCATTCAGGTTGCCGCACACGGTATTGCAAAAATGCAGCTGCTGCGCATCGACGAGGAGACGACGGCCAACATCGGCGTTATCAACGCGCAATATGCCACCAATATTGTGCCGGATAAGGTCTCTATTGTTGCCGAAACACGTAGCCGCAATTATGACAAGCTTCAGGCACAGGCCAAGCATATGGTGGATTGCCTGCAAAGCGCCTGCGATGCCTTTGGGGCAAAGCTTGAATGCCGCTGCGACACGGCTTATGTTAGCTATAACATCCCGCACGATCATGCGCTGATTCAGGAGCTGTCGGCTGTTCTGGCGGATATGGGGATAGAGCCTGTCGTCGGCAGCACCGGCGGCGGCAGTGATGTGAATATTTTTAATCTTAACGGTATTGATGCGGTGGTGCTCGCAACGGGCATGTCTAAGGTACATACCACCGATGAATTTATAGAGGTTCGGCAGCTTGAGCTGACCGCCGAGATGATGTACAGGCTGATGATTGCTGCCCGGTAGCCGTAAAGCGGGGCCGTATTGCGGCTTGTTGCAGCTTTGAAATTTAATTCCTGCATAATTTGTTTTAAAGATTTAGAATCCGCAAAATATGAGTAATTGACATAAAAAAGCCTTTAAATTATATACAAATTATATAAAATACTAAATCGAAGCGACAACACCGATTAAAATATAGACAAAATATTTCTGTGCTGTTATAATATCATTAAATAAATGTAGATTTATGCCATAAAGCGGCTGCATTGGGAGGTGCGTAAATGAAGGCGAATTGCTTTGAAGCGTTAAATGCCATCGACCGCCACGCCCGGACGCTATGCGCAGTAAGCGACGCTATTTGGGAAACACCCGAGACCGCGTTTTTAGAATTTGCTTCTGCAAAAGCGCTGATCGACGCATTGAAGGACTTTGGATTTTCGGTCACCGAAAAGGTAGCCGGCATTGAGACCGCGTTTTCTGCGCGTTATGGTTCCGGGAAGCCGGTTATCGGCATTTTAGGTGAATTCGATGCACTGTCCGGGTTAAGTCAGGCGGCGGATACCGCTGAAAAAATACCGATTGCGCCCGGTGAACCGGGCCACGGCTGCGGGCATAACCTTCTGGGCGTCGGGTCTGTGGCGGCGGCAGTCGCCATACGCGAATACCTTAAAGAGAGCAACTGCTCCGGTACGGTTATTTATTATGGATGCCCCGGCGAAGAGGGCGGCTCCGGCAAAGCCTTCATGGCCCGGGACGGCGTTTTTGACGAGTTGGATTGCGCCCTGACATGGCACCCCTGGGATATTAACGCCGTGAGCAACGAGACCTCGCTGGCAAATTATCAGGTAGCCTACCGCTTTAA
>JAEWYJ010000334.1 GCA_023395695.1 Bacillota bacterium
GGTCAGCAGCAGGCCGTTATCGGGCAGATGGTCGAACAACGTAAAGGGCCGTCCGTATAAAACCGGCAGAAAGCGGTCGAGTGAACCGGGGGCTACGTCAGCGCGAACCGCTTCGATTAAGCCGGAGAGCGCGGCGGCTGCGGGCGCGTTTTTTTTCTGCTGTGTGAGCAGCGCCTCAAGCAGCGGAAGAAGCCCCCCTTCGGGCGGCAGCGCCTCTCTGGCGGGCGTAATCATAATCTCGTCGGCAAATTCGCCGCGCCGCTGGGTGTCGGGCGAGAAAAAACAGATGGAGTCAATATCGTCGCCCCAAAACTCTACGCGGACAGGCTCCGGCAGCGCGGGGGAGAAGAAATCGACAATGCCGCCGCGCACCGCGAAGGTGCAAACCCCCTCAACCTGCTCGCAGCGGGTGTAGCCGGCGGCGAAAAGCAGGGCGATCAACCCGTCCAGTCCGCCTGAAAAGCTGCCCTTGACCAGTGCGCTGCGCGTTAACAGCGCAGCGGGGCTGATGGTGTATTGCAGCGCAGCCTCGGCGGAGGCAATTACCAACGCAGGGCCGCAGCGCAGCGCCTCAAGGCAGCCGAGCCGGGCAAATTCGTATTCGCGGCTGACCGCCTCGGCGGGGTGCAGCATCAGTTCCTTAGCGGGGAAGTGGAGCACCGCCTCATTTGGCAGCAGCGCGTGTATATCCTCAAAAAGCCGTACCGCCGAGGGCTCGTCGGGGGCAACCAGCAGCATCGGCGCGTTAAAATGCTGCCTGAGACCAGCGGCAAAATGCGCCTTGTGAATGTGAGAAAGCCCCACGCAACCAAAGGGGGTGTTCCCGGCGGATACCCCCTTAATAAGCGCCTGAAATTGTGCGGATCGCTCTAAAATACCTGAAAGCCTCATGCGCCGTTATACCTGTTCATTGCGTCGTTAAGCCTGCCCGCCACCAGCAGCCCGACAATTTCGTCTGTTTTTAAGATGGCCTGCTCAATCAGCTTGCGGTCTTCGGCCCCGGGGATGCCGAGCACCCAGTCAGCCATATCGTAATCGGGATGCGGCTTGTCGCCTACGCCGATCTTGACGCGCAAAAAGGTGTCCTTGCCGGTGAGGTAGATGATGTTTTTCAGGCCGTTGTGCCCGCCGTGCGAGCCGTGTGGCCGAACGCGCAGCCGGCCGGGAGAAAGCGCCACGTCGTCATGAATAACAATCACCTTCTCAATGGGAACCTTATAAAAATTCATCGCCTCAATTACGGCCTGCCCCGACAGGTTCATAAAGGTTGAGGGCTTTAGGAACAACACCTTTTTGCCCGAAACCATGCATTCGCCGGTCAGGCTCTGGAATCTCAAACGGTCAATTTTAAAGCCGCGCTTTTCGGCGATATAATCGGCGGCGACAAAACCGACATTATGGCGGGTGTTCTCGTACTGGCGGCCCGGGTTGCCCAGACACGCGACAATATATTCCGCCGGCCCCGCGGGCAATGCAGGCTTATTCGCGCCAATTTGCTTAAACAGTTCAAATATGTCTGCCATGACAGCGTCCTTTCCTTTTAGAAGCATAGCACAAAAAAACGGAAGATTTTGTAGAAGCATATTCGTATAAGACAACACAGCGGGACTTGACCACAAGTCCCGCTGTAAAATAAATCGATACCAATGCGCGCCGCTCAGGTAAGCAGCGGAGAAACCGAGCGGTCGGAGTAAATGCGGTTGATTGCCTCGGCAAAAACGGGCGCCACGGTCATTTCCTTGAGCTTGCCGGAGGCGGTATTGTGCAGCAGCGGAATGGTATCCAGCAGGACCATTTCCCGGAGCACGCTTTCCTCAATGCGGTCGAGCGCCGGGCCGGACAGCACGCCGTGCGTTGCTCCCGCATAAACCTCCTTGGCGCCCCCCTTTGTTACCAGCGCGTTGGCTGCGTTGCAAAGGGTACCGGCGGTATCGACCATATCGTCGATGATGACGCAGGTTTTATTTCTGACGTCGCCGATGATGTTCATAACCTCCGAGACGTTCGCAGTGGGGCGGCGCTTGTCGATGATTGCCAGACTGGCGTCGATGCGCTCGGCAAATTTTCTTGCTCTGGTGACCGAACCCAGATCGGGGGAGACGACGACGAGTTGGTCACTGGGGATATCCTTAAACTTTTCGTTGTAGTATTTGCTGAGCAGCGGAACCCCGAGCAGATGGTCTACCGGGATATTAAAAAAGCCCTGAATCTGCGCCGCATGGAGATCCATCGTCAGTACCCGGTCGGCGCCTGCGGGGGTGCTCAGATCGGCCACCAGCTTTGCGGAGAGCGGGTCTCTCGCCTTGGCCTTGCGGTCCTGGCGCGCATAGCCAAAATAAGGCATAACAGCGGTGATACGGCCCGCCGAAGCACGCTTGAAGCCGTCAATGGCGATAAGCAGCTCCATCAGGTTGTTGTTGACCGGCTGACATGTGGACTGCACCACAAAAACGTCCGAGCCGCGAACCGATTCGTTGATTGAAAGGGCGATTTCGCCGTCTGAAAAGATTTTCACCTGCATGTCTCCAAGCGGCAGGCCAAGCGAACGGGCGATCTGCTCGGCGAACGGCTTGTTCGCATTACAGCTGAAAATTTTAATGTCCTTGCCATGAATGTTCATGATAAAACTCTCCCTCATGTTCCCCATGAATTTAATTTATATGGAAACGGCCGTGTGCCGAATTTCCCGGAGATGCGATAAAAAAGCAGAAAAACCGCCGCAAAACACCGGCTATTTTTTGCGGTAATAGACTGCGCGGCCGGGGTAGACGGTTTGCTTTACCCGTCCCACGGCAAGCGCGTCGGGCGGTACGTCGGCGGTAACGGTGGTGGCGGCGGCGATATAAGCGCCCTTTTGCACGCGGACGGGGGCGATCAGATTGGTGTTGCAGCCGATAAAGGCCTCGTCCTCCACCACGGTTCTGAACTTTTCGCGGCCGTTATAATTGACGGTGACAACGCCGCAGCCCACGTTAACGTGCGCGCCGAAATCGCTGTCCCCTATGTAGGTCAGATGTGCAAAAGAAGTTTTTTCGCCCACGGTGGAATTTTTGACCTCGACAAAATTACCGATTTTAACGCCTTCGGCAATTTCGCAGCCGGGCCGCAGCTGGGCAAACGGGCCGATACGGACATGTGCCCCCACACGGCTTTTTTCAAGCCGTGCGCTGTCGATGGTGCAGCCGGGGCCTATCTCGCAGTCGATGATGCGGGTGTTGGGGCCTATAACGCAACCTTCGCCTATGACGGTGCTTCCGCATAAAATAGTTCCGGGCAGAATGGCGGTATCCGGCCCGATTTTAACGTCCGGCCCAATGATAACGCCGTCTGTAATCGGAATATCCACGCCGCCGTCATAGTGACGTTCCAGCACCATGTCCCGTGCGACGCGGTTAAGCGCCGCGAGCGCGCGGCGGTCGTTTGCGCCCAGCGCAATATCGGGGTTTGGGCAAACAAATGCCCCTGCACGGCGTCCCGACGAGGTGGCAAGCCCGACCAGATCGGTCAGGTAATACTCCCCCTGTGCATTTTGGGACCCCAGCAGTGGCAGCGAAGCGATCAGATAGGAGATAGAAAACCAATAAGCGCCGGAATTAATCTCGTGGATTAAAAGCTCGGCCTGCCCGGCGTCAGCCGCCTCGGTAATGTGTGTAAAGCGGCCCTGCTCACGCACAATGCGCCCATATCGCCCAGGCTCTTTGAGCACGGCGGTGAGAACGGTAACATCGTTTTGCTGTGCTTGATGAAACGAGAGCGCTGAATTCAGCGTCGGGGCGTCAATAAATGGTGCGTCGCCACACAGCACCGCAACGTCCGTGACGCCCCGGGCCGCAGCAGCTTTAAGAAAGTCCATTGCGCAAAGCGCGGCGTGGCCGGTGCCCCGGCGGTCGGCCTGAATGGCAGAACAAACCCCTGCGGGCAACAGCTCCGTAACGCCGCGGGGAGAGTCTGAAACAACAACGCAGGTGTTGCTGTTGTCAATGCCGGCTTGCTGACAAGCGCCGAGCACCCACGACAGCATGGGCTTGAACAGCACCTCGCAGCAAACCTTTTGTTTTGAAGATTTCATGCGCTTGCCGTCTCCGGCGGCGAGAATTACGGCAGAAGTCATTTTGGCCCTCCAAACGCAATAATACAATTTATATTATGGCAAATAGTTCTGAACTTTGCAAGCCGTTTTTGTGTTTCTCGACTAATCATGTTAAAATTTCGTTAAAAGAAACAAATTACACACGCCTTTCGTTAAAAAGCGGCATGGATCGGAGAGCAAATATGGCGTCCTGCAGGGATGAAAACGCAAGATGCTTGCTGTCTGGGGTCCCCGGAGCACGGACACAGTGGTGCATACCCTGCCCAAAACATCGGTTCTGAATGGTATTTCCGGACTAATGCTCATCAAACAGCCCGACATGGGAATGCCGGTGTACGCCAAGCACCATGCCGATGCCCGCCCAGGTGAGTACAACCGACGTTCCGCCGGCCGAAAACAGCGGCAATGTGATGCCGGCGACCGGCAGCAGAGACAGACACATGCCGATGACCCATATCGACTGAAAAGCGATCATGCCGAAAACCCCGACGCAGATAAAGCGCCCAAGGGGGTCTTTGGCACGGCGCGCATTTAGCAGTAAAAGCACACAAAGCACCGCCAGCAGCAAGATAACGGCGCTGCACCCCATAAAGCCGCCCGCCTCGCCTATAAACGAGAAAATAAAGTCGTTATGCATTTCGGGCACATATTGATGCGCGCCGGTCAAAACGCCCTTGCCCCATATCTGGCCGGAGCCGATAGCCGTCAGCCCCAGGCTTTGTTGCCAGCCGGTTCCCGTTGGGTCGGAGGCGGGATTAAACACGGTCATAATACG
>JAEWYJ010000338.1 GCA_023395695.1 Bacillota bacterium
AAAAAAACGCCCATATTGATACATTATACGGCGGGTTGATGCTGATATGAAAACCATTCTTGTCTCGGACGATAATCCGCAAATTAACGAAATATTGCAAAAATATTTAAAGAGCGAGGGCTACGCCGTCGTCACCGCGCAGGACGGGCAGCAGGCGCTCGACCTTTTTATCAGCCATGCACCCAACCTGGTACTGCTCGACGTCATGATGCCCAAGCTGGACGGCTTTGCTGTTTGCCAGCGTATTCGCAAGGTTTCGGACGTCCCTATTCTGATGATTACCGCCAAGGGAGAGGATGAGGACCGGATCAGCGGGCTGGACTTTGGCGCCGACGATTATATTGTCAAGCCCTTTTCAACGGGGGAGCTTATGGCGCGTATTCGCGCCGTGCTGCGCCGCTCGACCGAAAAAACGAGCCGCCGCAATATTTTTGTCAGCAACCTGCTGATTCAGCCGGAGCTCAGTTTGGTTAAGGTCGGGGAACAGCCGGTTTTGCTTACCCGAAAGGAGCTGGATCTGCTCTGGATTCTCGCCTCTAATCCCGGGAGAGTCTTTACGCGGGATAATTTGCTGACAATGGCCTGGGGCTATAACACCGAAAGCACCGACCGCACCATCGATACCCATATTAAACGGCTGCGGGCCAAGCTGGACGAATTTAACCACCCTGCCTGGCAGATTAAAACCGTTTGGGGCGTCGGCTATCAATTTGAGGTAAAGGCCCAATGAAAAAAAGCCTGACCGTCCGCCTGATACTGATGTTCGCAGCAATTTTATGCGTCTACGCGCTGACGGCAACCGCTATGTTTTCAATTCTCTCACGCCGCCAGCTGCTGGCGCAAAATGCGCTGACGCTGCGCCGGAATGCTTATAATATTGCAAAAAGCCTTGTGGAGACGTTGCATCCCGAGGAGGATGACCGCGATCTGATCGCCCTTATCAGGCAAAATGCGGCGATGGAATATCAGATTTTACTTATGGAGCGGCTGACACAGGCCGATCTTTGGATTGTAGACCGCAACCACGCTCTGGCCACCCATCAAAACGATACGCTGGCCTTCATCGACAACGCCTTGCTGCCCTTTTCATCTGAGAAGGTTCTTTCGCATGTCTTTTTAGGTAAAACCTACGACGACAGTGTTTTAGACAAACAAAGCGGCCAGCGTTTCCTCACTGTCGGCACGCCGGTGACCAACCGCAGCGGCGAAATTATCGGCGCTGTGCTGTTGTATGCACCGCTGCGGGAAAACCTTGAGGGCGTCAAGGACGGAAATACGCTGATTCTGATCGGCAGTCTGTTGACCTCGCTGTTTTTGTGCGGATGGCTGGGCGTTTATTTGTCCTACCGCTTCAACATACCCATTGTCGAGCTGAAAAAGACGGCTCTGGCCCTCGCGGGCGGGAACTATAAAATACGCACCGACGTTAGCCGGGGCGACGAGCTGGGCCAGCTTGCGCGGGTCATGGACCAGCTGGCCGTGCGTCTTGACGAGGCGAAAGCCGAGCAGGAGCACGCCGATAAAAACCGCCGGACCTTTTTGTCAAACATCTCGCACGAGCTTAAAACACCGGTGACCGTGCTGCGCGCCTCACTCGAATCACTGTGCGACAGCATTGTTGTCAAGCCACAGGATGTTGCGCGTTTCCACAGCCAGATGCTGACCGAATCCAAGCAGCTGGAACGGCTGATTCTGGACCTGCTGGATCTGACCAAGCTGCAAAATCATGAATTCAACCTCTCAAAAGACAATGTGTCTCTCTCCGAGCTGCTTGGGGACGTGCTCATCAGCGCCAAAACGCTGGCGGCCGCCGGGCAGGTGCAGATTGTCTGCGAGGAGCCGGCAAAGGACTGGAGCGTCCACGGAGATTACGGCCGGCTGCGGCAACTGGTCATGATTCTGTTGGATAATGCCATTAAGTACAGCTATGAGCAGGGCCGCGTGCAGTTGATACTGCATCAGGATCGCCCTGTGATTGAGGTGCGGGACGAAGGGCAGGGCATCGACGAAAGTGTGCTGCCCAATATTTTCGAGCGGTATTACCGCGGTGAGGGCACCCACCGTTTGGATGGCACGGGGCTTGGCCTTTCTATCGCGGCCGAGATTGCGCGGGCGCACAATGCAACCATTGAGGTCGAAAGTCGCCCGGGGGCCGGCAGCACCTTTAAAATTATATTTACGCAATAGCGGCAGGGCGTCCAGACTGTAAAAATCCGTTTATCGATTGGATGATAGCCATAGGCAGCCGTTAATACAAACAGAAACGGGAGAGCCGATCACTTGATTGCCCTCCCGTTTCTATTTGCGTTTCTTGTTACCATAGCCGCCCCACTTACAGCCGATTAATTTTAAAAACGGCCCAGCGTTGGCATGCATATTTTTTTGCGTTGCCACGCTATCCTTTTTGCAGGGCGTCAGCCCGTTTGCGCCGCCCGACTTGCGGCGTAAAAAGCACATGCCCGTTCAGCCCATTTTTCAGCTTGGCCGACCACGCCTTACAACGCGGCTTTACTTTTGAATGCTCTTTTTAAAGCCCGCCGTCATTTCAACGGTGCCGTCAGAGAATAGCCAGAGCGCCTCAACGTTGGGGAATTGCCGCACCAGCGCCTTGGACTGCTCCCATTCCAGCAAATAAGCAGCGGTGGAGAGCGCGTCGGCCAGCCCGGAGTCAGAGCAAAGAATGCTCACCGACCGATAATATCCGGCGGGCATCAGCGTGCCGGGGTCAATGATATGGTGATATTGCTTGCCGTCAACGGTATAATAACGCAGATAATCCCCGCTGGAAACCAGTGCGTTGCTTGACAGGGCGACCGAAATGGGGTTTTCGCTTTGCGCTGTTTCAATGGGATTTTTTAACGAAACCACAAAAGGCTCCCATAAACTTTTTTGGCCGATGGCGCGCACATTGCCGCCTACGCTTACGAGCATACGGCGAACGCCGCGCGCCTCGGCGTTTTTGCAAACCGCCTCGACCGCAAAGCCTTTAGCGATAGCGCCAACGTCGAGCTGCAGCGCAGGGTCTTTAAAAAAGACAGTGGACTCCTGCTCGTCAATAACCACATCCTCAATGTTGGTATGCAGCGCGGCTTGTTTAAGGGTCTGTGGCGGCGGAAGCGCCGCATGCTCGGGGTCCTCTATTCCCTGCTCGCGATATTGCCGCCACAGCTTTAATACACTACCAAACGCAATATTGACGCTGCCCCCTGTTTGCGCATGCATCTGCTTTGAAAAAAGAAGCAGATTGATGATTTTGCGGTCCACCGTTACAGGCGCTTCGCCCGCCCGGTCGTTAAGCGTCTTTAAATTGACCACGCCCTCATACGTCTGATAAATATCATAGAGCATATGGTATTGCTGCAATTCCTCATGAATTTGCGCCACCTGTTTGGTGAACAGCCCCTTGCTCTGCGAATATCCGACAATTTCGGTCACCGTATCGAACAGCGTCAAAAACTGTGCGCGATACCGCGCCTGCCCCAGGCTGCCGCAGCCCGTCAGGCAGAGCAGCAACGCCAAAAAGACAGAAGCCGGTCTTTTCATGCTTTCCTCCCGAATGCGCAAATGGGCGGTGCCCAAGGGCGCCGCCCATTTTAATGACATTATTCTGCGTTGGCAGCAGCCTTTGCGACCACCGCGTTAAAATCTCCGACGCTGACAGTCACGCCTGCAAGCAGCTCGGTATCGGTGGCTTTTGCGCTTTCGTCAACCGCAATGCCCGAAACCTCATCGGCAGTTTTTCCGATGACATAGGCGGCATAGGCAGCAGCCTGCTCATACCACTCCTTGCCGATCTTGGAGGCAGCCCTCATGCCGTAGCCATCCTTGAGCTCGTTCTTGGTCTTGACAGCCGCCGAAAGGTCAGTGGTAATCTTGCCGGTTGCGTCAAAATTAACGTTTGCCTGCGTCGCGTCGAGCGCGCAGCCTGTAATTTTCCCGTCCGTCCCCACCGTCACCGCCGCATAGGTGGTATAGGTTTGCGCAAGGCCGTCGTTTTCACCCGCGTCCTTAGATTTTGCAATGTTGTCGACCATTGCAAGGCCAAGCCGGTCCTGCGGCGACGCAACGGTCTCCACCGCATTGGCGGCGGCCTTCTCAATCGCCGCAATATAATCGGGCACCTTAATGGTGACCGAGGCGGTCAGGTCGCTGCCGGTCGCAACGCCTTTTTCATTAATCGCGATACCCTTTACTTCTTCGACCGTCTTGCCGATGACATAGGCGGACAAAAAGTTGGCCTGCTCATACCACTCCTTTTGAATCTTGGAAGCGGCTTTCATGCCGTAATTCTCTTTAAGCTCCTGCTTGGTCTTAAAAGTTGTGGCCAAATCGGTCAGAATTTTCCCGTCTTTGCTGAAATTGATCGTGGACTGCAGCACGTCGAGATTGCAGGCAAGAATTTTTCCATCCTCGCCAATCATAATGGCGGCTACGACCGAATCGCTTTTGGCAGCGCCGTCGTTTTCACCCGCGTCGGTCGATTTGGCGCTGGTTGTCAGCACGGCAAGTCCTGCCTTAACCTGAGTAGGGGCGGCGGAGACCGCTACAGAAGCCGCCGCACTCTCCGAGGCTGAGGAAGGCGCCGCGGCGTTACCCGCGCAGGCGGTGAGTGCCGAGGCCGTCAGTATGGCTGCAAGTAGCATGGTGCTTATTCTTTTCATCTTATGTACCTCCAAATTGTATCGTTATTAATTTCACATTTCTAAGTAAAATTTAATATTTAAATTTGACAAAAGTATGACAATTTAAAAAATATCCGCCATTGGTGGATTATTTACCCACCGCACCGGATGGTCACCGGTATGAAAAACCACAAAATGCCGATTGCTGCACCGGCGCTTTGCGACTAAAAAATGCCGTACAGAACTATCTTCTGTACGGCGCACTATGCTTTGCTAACGGCAAAAAAGCTGATTTTAATGCAATGGCATCGACTTTTACTCCACCAAATGAATGATGGCGGTGTCAAGGCAAAGCCCGTTGAGCTCATCTAACGTTGTTATATTTAAAGTATACGGAATGACCAGCAGACCTTTTTTCTGCATGCGGGATAAAGTTTGATCGGCTTTGAAAATATTATATTGATAAACGAGAAAGTTGGGCGCGGCAACAAAAGAACAGATGTTATCGCGCAGCAGACGCAGATGTTTTATCCGGGCTTCCCCCAATATAAGGCCGGCGTTATAATCCGGCGCCTTTTTTCTGAACCATCTGACGACCAACGGGTTAAAGGACTGAACGGCAACAGCGCCCTGATAACCTTGCAGGTCTTTTAGAATACGGCGTTCCAGACGGCCCGGTAAGCCGTCGTTTTTTTATTCAACCCGCAAAA
>JAEWYJ010000073.1 GCA_023395695.1 Bacillota bacterium
GCCCTACACTGGAGTTTATGGAGGATGAGGTAATCGCCATTACCGGCGCGGATCTTTCCCCCATGGTGGATCGGGTTCCTGTCCCCAATTATCAAGCTGTTTGCATAAAAAAAGGCGAGGTGCTTTCCTTTGGCGCAAGGCGAAGCGGCTGCCGGGCCTATATCGCCTTTGCGGGTGGTCTGGATGTGCCGGAGCTCTACGGCAGTCGCTCCACGCTGCTGCGCAATAAAATTGGCGGCATCAACGGTGAGGGGCGGGGACTTAAAAAGGAGGATCAAATTGGTTTTCGGGCCCCCAAGGCGACGATTCCCAATCTGGCAATTCGTAAAATGGAACCGGAGAAAATTGAAGATACCGCTATCGATATCCGCGTAATACTGGGGCCTCAGGAAGAGCGGTTTACGAAAAAGGGTATCGAAACTTTCTTTGGCGACAAGGGATACGTTGTTTCCAACCTTTGTGACCGTCAGGGCTACCGTCTGGAAGGCGACACCGTGGAGCATGTGACCGATGGCAATATTGTCTCCGACGGTATTGCGCTGGGTGCGGTTCAAATTCCATCCAACGGCCAGCCTATTATCATGCTGGCCGAGCGCCAAAGTACCGGCGGTTATACGAAAATTGCCAATGTTATCAGTTGTGATTTCCGCAAGATTGCCCAAAGCTTTGCCGGTTCCCATATCCGATTTATTCAGTGCAGTGTGGAACAGGCGCAGGATTTGCTGATACAGGAAAGGGAATATCTTGAAAAATTGCGAGCCAGCTTTGCTGTCGCTCCGGTTTCAGAAAAAGGCCCGAAAGAGCATTACCGTATTAATATCGACGGCGCCGTTTACCATGTGACCGTTGAAAGACGTCTGTAAAGGAGGAGAAGTATGCGTCAGCCTTTTCAGATACTGCTTTGCGGCGACAGTGCAGTTGCTGTGCAGTTCGGAGAAAAAGCCGATATTGAGACCAGCCTGAAGGTTCGAACCATGGACCGGATGATTAAGTCCCATCCGCAAAATGGTGTTACCGAGACCATTCCTACATACCGTTCCCTTATGGTGCATTATGACCCACTGCGCGTTCGTTTTTTAGAGCTGGCGGACTATCTCCGAAGATTGGGCGAGCAGGTGCGTTGGGACGGCCTGGCACCCAGTACCGAGGGGATATGCCTGCCGGTCTGTTACAGCCACCCGGGTACCGAGATTGAGACCGTAGCAAAATTTGAGAAGATGCGCGTGGAGGATGTCATCCGGATTCATAGCCAGTCCGAACATTATGTATTTATGATTGGATTTGCGCCTGCAAACGCTTATATAGGCTGTCCCGCCGGCACCTTTACTATTTCCCGCAAGACCGCACCTGCTATGGCGCCCTATGACCGTTCTGTGCAGATTTGGTCCGACCAGACGACGGTAGCGCCTTTCTTGGGCCAGACCGGCTGGTACAGCCTGGGCAGAACACCGGTGCGAACCTATGACCCCCGAAAAGAGAACCCCAGCTATTTTCAGAGCGGCGAATGGGTCAAGTTTATGCCGGTCACCATGCAGGAATATGAATTGATTGAAAGAGATGTTCTGAATATGCGCTATCAGCCTGAAAGGTTTCAGCGCCAGACTCAGGACTAAGACCGGAATTTTTGAAAGGACGGACAACTTATGATCAACATCGATTTAAACTCCGACCTGGGCGAAAGCTTTGGCAATTACAGCATTGACCAGAATGATGCACTCTTGGATATTGTCACCTCTGCAAACATTGCCTGCGGTCTCCATGCCGGCGATCCTATGGTTATGGATGAAACGGTAAAAAGGGCCGTTGAGCGCGGCATTGGTATTGGCGCGCACCCCGGTTATCCCGACCTGCAAGGCTTTGGACGCCGCAAAATGGACATGACGCCCGCAGAGATCCGCAACTTTATCCTTTATCAGCTGGGTGCGCTGGATGCCTTCGCCCGCGTTCATGGCACGAAAATTCAGCATCTGGAGACCCACGGCGCTTTGGGCACTCTGGTTCAGCGCGATATGGAGTAGGCCCGTGCCGTTGCCCGGGCTGCTTACGAATTTGACCCCGATCTGATCCTCATGGGGCAGAATGCCAAGTCCTGCGCGGTACTGGCCGCTCAGGAGGTGGGCTTGCGGACGCTGACCCGCAAGTTCTTCACCGACCGCGCCTACACCAATGACGGATATCTGGTTCCCCGTGGAACGCCCGGCGCCATGATTGAAGATGAGGACATTGCGATGGAACGCATTGTTCGCCTCATCCGCAAAAACGAGCTGGTCAGCATTACCGGAAAGGTCATCCATATGGAGATTCCCCAGATGATTATGCTGCACGGCGACCAGCCCAAGGCGGTGGCGTTTGCAAGAAAGACCAGAACTATTCTGGAACAGGAAGGCGTGGCCCTGCAAAACTTTGCACGGTCTCTTTGACATTGTTTAAGAAAACTGCTATATTGTCTCTGATCCTTTCGAATGGCCGTAAAAATAAGGAGAATCATTATGAGCAATCTGCTTGAAAAATTCGCGCGTCTGGGTGTTGACAATGCCCCCGGACAGGAGGGCCTGCAAAAACAGGGGGCGCTGTCTTTGGAAGGCGAGGCGCTTCCCGGTATCCCCGTTGATTTTTCTCACGGTGATGTGGATGCCCACAAGCCGATCCCCGGCAGTATGGAGCGCTTTGTGGAAGGCTTTGTGGTTGGCGGCGGTCATCAGGCCTACACAGAATACCGTGGCAAGGACAGCATCCGCAGGTATTTGGCGGAGAAGCTGTCTGAGTTCAGCGGTGCCCCCGTGGATTCTGCTACCGAGATTATTATGACTCCCGGCACTCAGGGCGCCCTGTTTTTGGCCATGGGTGCTCTCATCAGCCGTGGTGACAAGGTGGCCATTATAGAGCCCGACTACTTTGCCAACCGCAAGCTGGTGGAGTTCTTCGACGGCGAGCTGGTTCCTGTGCCCATTCGTTGGACCGAGCAGGAGCACTACGCCGGTTTGGATTTGGAAGTTCTGGAAAAGGCTTTTCGGAATGGGGTAAAGCTGTTCCTCTACTCTAACCCTAATAATCCTACCGGCGTTATCTACTCTCCTGAGGAAGTGGCCGCTATCGGCAGTCTGGCCCGGAAGCACGGCGTTGCCGTTATCGCCGACGAGCTGTATTCCCGTCAGCTTATCGATAAGGATCTGCCCTACACCCATCTGCGCGCTCTGGAGGAAAAGCCTGATACGCTGATTACCATTATTGGTCCCTCCAAGACCGAGTCTCTCAGCGGTTTCCGTCTGGGCGTTGCCTACGGTTCCGCCGACATTATTACGCGTATGGAAAAGCTGCAGGCCATTGTTTCTCTGCGTACCGCCGGCTACTGCCAGAGTGCATACCTTGGCTGGTTCTCCGAACCCAGAGGCTGGATGGAAGACCGAATCAACAACCATCGCCAGATTCGGGATGATCTGCTGGCAGTGGTGCAAAAGTATCCCGGTTGCTGGGCCCGTCCCACCGAGGGCGGAAGCTATCTGTTCCTGATGTTGCCCGAGCTGAAGGTCACTTTGAATGAGTTTGTGAAGATTTGCCGTGCCCAGGCTTCGGTCACCGTAACTCCCGGCACCGAGTTCGGCCCCCAGTTTACCAATTGGGTTCGTCTGAACTTCTCCCAGAACCATGACGCCGCCGTGGATGCTATGGAACGCATCTGCCGGCTGGCCCAGCGCTACCGCGCCTGAACAAAAATAGGAGGCTATCAATAATGAGTAAGAATCCCGTTCCCCAGGGCAGGTATAAGCCCGCTGTTCGTTACGGCAATGTTGTATATACCGCGGGCATGACCCCCCGCAAGGATGGCGTGCTGCTGTATGCCGGTAAAATCCGCGCGGATGAGTCTCTGGAGACCTATCGGGTCGCCATTGAGCAGGCTGCAGCCAATGCACTGAACGCCGCTTGCGGCTGCCTGGGCGAAGGCGAGAAGATTGCCCAAATTCTGTCCCTGACAGTTTACATCAACGGTGAGCCCGACTACATGACCCATGCCAAGATCGGGGACGTAGTCTCCGGCTACCTCTATGAGCAGCTGGGTGATGCAGGTATCGGTGCAAGAGCCGCTATCGGCGTTGCAACGCTGCCCGGCAATGCCCCTGTTGAAGTGCAGCTTGTTGCGGCTGTTGAATAATTCTGTTTTTTCTTTTTTTCAATGAGGACAGGCGGCAAGATTATTTCTTGCCGCCTGTTGAGCTTATAGAGAGACAGCCGAGTATTTCACAGCGAATTTTTTCTCATGCTAACGCTATGCGTTTAAAAGCCGAATAACCTCAAAGCCAATCTTTTTTTGACTTCTGCCAACCTTTTTGCGCATAATTCCACGATGCCGCCTTGAATCTTGCCACATTTTACTGTAGAATATAATAAAATAAAGGAATGATTTTCCGAATATAAGGGGGAATAGTTATGCCATGGACACCGAACCTGTCAGTCGGCATCGGTCTGATTGACGAACAGCATCAGATCTGGTTTGACAAAGCAGAAAAGCTTTTTGAAGCAGGTAAAAAGAACCAGGCCAAAGAATATATCGGGGAGCTGCTGGACTTTTTAGAGAGCTACACCAAAAAGCATTTTTCCGATGAGGAAAACTACATGCAGCGTATCCGCTATCCGCAGTATGCGGAGCAAAAGGCGGCGCACACAGCCTTTATTGCACGGCTGCAAAAGCTGCGCAGCGACTATCAGACCTCCGGCGGAAATATTCTGGTCATCATCAATGCCAACCAGATGGTTCTCGAATGGCTGACCAAGCACATTTCCAGTATGGATAAAAAAATTGGTGAGTTTGCAAAGACGCTCAAGTGAGCATAGCACCGGCAAGCCTATTATCCAAGAAAATTAATAAAAAGCCTTCCGCTAATGGCGATGCTAGAGCGTGTATGCAAACCCAAAGGTTGTAGTAAAAGTGGATAATATGGTAAAGTTGAACCATGAGACGACATGAGTTAAGCGAAGAACAATGGAATAAAATAAAGGGATTGCTGCCACCGGAAAA
>JAEWYJ010000115.1 GCA_023395695.1 Bacillota bacterium
ATGGTAACCTGATGTGCGACAATAATGGCCGACTGCATGTTATAAATTCCCTTCACAAAACAAACGGCGGTATGCCGGAGATATACGGTTCACATGTACCCCGCAGCATCCCACCATGAGCATAAAAGCTTTGTTAATTCCGCCAGCTTTAGCCGCGGGATTATGCACCTTTAAATTGATAGCCACAAAAAGCGGTACTCACCGTTTAAAACAAGCGTACGGACAAGTGTTTTTGTGAATACCGCTTCTTAATGTTTGAATTATTTGAGCACGGCCTTTTTCATTCTTTCCATCGCTTCTCTGGTTCTTTCGCGGTCGCCAAAGGCGGTAAGTCGGAAATAATGCAGTCCGTTCTGGCCAAAGCCGGCGCCGGGGGTGCCGACCACATTGGCCTGCTCAAGCAGATAATCAAAAAACGCCCAGGACTCCATGCCGTTGGGGCACTCCATCCAAATATAGGGGGAATTCTGTCCGCCAACAAAACGAATACCCATCTCGCGCAGACCGTCACCAATAATTTTAGCGTTCTCACGGTAATAGTCGATATTCGCCTTAATTTGCTTTCTGCCCTCAGGCGAGAAAACCGCAGCGGCGGCGCGCTGGGTCACATAAGGCACACCGTTAAATTTAGTTGTCTGACGGCGCAGCCACAGCTTATTAAGCTTGCCGCCGAGCAGTGCGGTTGGCACAACGGTGTAGCCGCAGCGGGTGCCGGTAAAGCCTGCGGTTTTAGAAAGGGAGCAAAATTCAATGGCGCAGTCTTGGGCGCCTTCCACCTCGAAGATGCTCCGGGGCAGCGCAGGGTCGGAGACAAAGCATTCATACGCCGCATCAAAAAGGATGACGGCATTTTTCTGTTTGGCATAGGCGATCCACTCGGCCAGCTGGGCACGGTTATAGACCGAGCCGGTCGGGTTGTTCGGTGAGCAAAGGTAGATGATATCAGCGTCGACAGAAGGGTCGGGCATTGCCAGAAAACCGTTTTCCAGCGTGGCGTTCATCAGCTTGATACGACGGCCCGCCATAACGTTGGTGTCTACATAGACCGGATAAACAGGGTCGGGCACCAAAACGGTGTTGTCGGAATCGAACACATCAAGAATATTGCCAAGGTCGCTTTTGGCGCCGTCGCTGATAAAAATTTCGTCAGCCGACAGCGTAACCTGCATCTCCTCGGCATAATAGGCGGCAATTGCTTCCTTGAGGAAGTCGTAGCCCTGCTCCGGCCCATAGCCGCGAAAGCTTTCTTTTTGGCCCATCTCATCAGCGGCAGCCTTCATGGCCTGCACCACCACAGGCGCCAGCGGCAGCGTAACGTCGCCGATGCTCAGCTTAATAATATCGGCATCGGGATGCGCCGCACTGTATTCTCTGGCTTTGCGGGCAACGGTTGAAAAAAGATAGCTGTCCTTAAGGTTATCGTAGTGTGCATTGAGCTTCATGGTTTCAATCTGCCTCCTTTTAATGTGCGCGGATACGCGCAGAAGTTTCGCGCCGCTTAAACCGTCGCGGCGGGCGTATAGCCAAACAGGCGGGTGCGGCCCTGCAAGGGCTTGTGCAGCTCGCAAGGGTGGCAACGCACAACAGGCTGTTAAGACCGCCTGTTTAAAGCTGTCGGGCTATAAGTCAAACAATTTGGGAACGGGCACAGGATGGACGGGCTGCAAAGCAGACCGCCAGGACGTCTTTATCTTCTGTTGGTTTGACTACAATAAACAAAACGCCGGCGGAGCTTTTGAAAGACAAAAACTCTCTTCCGACCTGCATCTGAAAAATACAAAAAGAAATTGTCCATAAAAGCGATTGTATCTTAAAAAGACGTTTTTATCCTGCGAATAAAGGAAATAACTGTTGGAATTATTATAGCATAGCCCTCTTTTTTCCGCAAGCGAAACCTTGACCACAGCAGACCCGGTCCGCCTGTGCAAGCAGCCACCGCGATTGAATTGAGCAAGCCGCAAAGCGCATGCTTTGCGGCTTGCTGCAGCACATTGTTCTGTTTTACTTTTTGAGCCAGCTCATCATCTTACGGAGCTGCGCGCCGACAATCTCAACAGGGTGCGCGGCCTCCAAGCGGCGGGTGGCCATAAACTTGGCGCGGCGGCCCGCACGGTTCTCGGAGATCCACTCGGACGCAAAGGTACCGTCCTGAATCTCGCGCAGCACCTTTTTCATCTCCTTACGGGTCTCCTCGGTGATGATGCGTCTGCCGGTGCGGTAATCGCCATACTCAGCCGTGTCGGAAATGGAGTAGCGCATCATGGCAAAGCCGCCGGAATTGATAAGGTCGACGATAAGCTTCATCTCATGCACGCACTCAAAATAAGCCATCTCAGGGGCGTAGCCCGCTTCGACCAGCGTGTCGAAGCCCGCCTTCATCAGCTCGGTAACGCCGCCGCAGAGCACGGCCTGCGCACCGAACAGGGCGGTTTCGGTCTCCTCCTTAAAGGAGGTCTCGATAATGCCCGCCCGGCCCGCGCCGATGCCGCAGGCATAAGCCAGCGCATACTCCCGCGCCTTGCCGCTCGCGTCCTGATGAATGGCGATGAGTGAGGGAACCCCCTTGCCCTCCTGATACTGGGTTCTGACGGTGTGGCCGGGGCCCTTAGGCGCCACCATGATAACGTCAACACCCTTGGGTGCTTCAATCTGCTTAAAGTGGATGTTAAAGCCATGCGCAAACATCAGCACATTGCCCTCGGCAAGGTTGGGCGCAACCTCCTCTGCGTAGATGTCGGCCTGCTTCTCATCCGGAACCAGCATCATAACAAGATCTGCCGCCTTGGCCGCCTCGGCAACCGGCAGAACCGTCAGGCCCGCTGCGGCTGCCTTCTCGCAGCTTGCGCTTGAGGAACGAAGGCCGACGACGACGTTAACGCCGCTCTCCTTCAGGTTCAGGGCGTGCGCATGCCCCTGGCTGCCATATCCTATAATTGCCACCGTCTTCCCGTCGAGAAGACTCAGGTTGCAGTCAGCGTCATAAAACATTTTTGCCATTTTGTTTACCCTCCAATTATTTATTACATCATTTATGGATTGCTCCAAGTGTCGCCCGGCATCGCAGGCAATGCAGGCGGCGCTTTTTTCAAGTTAATACAAATTTCCTCCAAGGCACATTCCCGGCGACGGACAGGCTACTTCGCTTTTAGATGAAACCGCCGCCTATTGGGGCGCGTTGCGAATCGCGTCCTTCACCGAAGCGCCGCCCGGTATCATCGGCATAACCATCTCATCCTTATCAATCAGACAGTCGATGACGCAGGTTTTTCCGGTGGCAAGCGCCTCCTTAAAGCAGTTTTCAAATTCCGTAAGCGTCCGGGCGCGATAGCCTCTGGCGCCGAATGCATCGGCCACCGCCGCAAAATCGGTCTTTCGCTCGGGGTCGGTCGCCGCATAGCGATGCTCATAAAACAGCGTCTGCCACTGGCGCACCATGCCGAGTACCTGATTGTTCATCACAACGGTGACGATTGGCAGGTCGTAGCTGACCGCTGTGCACAGCTCGTTGAGATTCATGTGGAAGCACCCGTCACCGGTGATATGCACCACCCGGCGCTCCGGAAACGCCACCTGCGCACCGCAGGCTGCGCCGTAGCCAAAGCCCATGGTGCCCAGTCCGCCCGAGGTGAGGAACGAGCGGGGCCGGGTGCGTTTACAGTATTGCGCCGCCCACATCTGGTGCTGACCGACGTCGGTAACGATAATGGCGTCCTCACCGGCCACGTCACAGATCATCTCCATCATATCGCAGGGGCGCAGCGCCTCATTGCGAAACTGCGGCTTGACGTCCTGCGCGCGCCACTGGGCAATCTGCCGGCGCCATTCGGGATGGTCCTTCTCCTCTATCAGCGGCAGCAGCTCAGCAAGCACCGCGCCGACATCGCCCGCAATAAAATGGTCGACCATAACGTTCTTATTCATTTCGGAACAGTCAATGTCAATGTGAATTATTTTGGCGTCGGCGGCGAATTGTGCCGGGTTGGTCGCCACACGGTCGGAGAACCGTGCGCCCACTACCACGAGCACGTCGGCACTGCTGACGGCCAGCGCGCTCGAAATATTGCCATGCATGCCGATCATGCCCATGTTTAACGGGTCTTCAAACGACAGCACGCCGGTACCCATAATCGTGTGGCAGGCGGGCAGCGACGCCTTGTGTATCAGCTCATACAGCTTATCGGAGCCGTTGGCCGCCACAACGCCGCCGCCAAAATGCACCATGGGGCGCTCGGCGGTATTGATTAGCCGGGCCGTTTCCTCAATGATCTTGGGGTTGATGGGCGTGGGGTTGTGCACCTCCGTCACCGGCTCGTAAAACTCGCAGACGGCAGCGGTAACATCCTTTGGAATGTCCACCAGCACCGGGCCGGGACATCCTGAACCCGCAATGCGGAAGGCCTCGCGCAGCGTATGGGCCAGCTCGTCGACGCTGCGCACCACCATATTGTGCTTGGTGATCGGCATGGTGATACCGGTGATATAAATTTCCTGAAAGCTGTCGCGGCCAATCATGGAATTGGGCACGTTCGCCGTAATCGCCACCATAGGGATAGAATCCATATAGGCGGTGGCAATGCCGGTAACCAGATTGGTGCTTCCGGGGCCCGAGGTCGCCATGACGACACCGGTTTTCCCCGTGGCTCTGGCGTAGCCGTCGGCGGCGTGCGCCGCGCCCTGCTCGTGGGCGGTCATAACATGCTTAATACCCGGCGTTTTAAAAAGCGCATCATAAATATTTAGGATGGTGCCCCCCGGGTAACCGAATACCGTGTCAACACCCTGCTCCTGTAACACCTTTAAGACTATCTGAGAACCGTTAAGCTTCATCTGATTTTCCCCCTTCCCTTTTTTTGCGGAAATAAAAAAGCCCATGCCTCATGATTTTAGATCATCAAGAGACAAAGGCTAAAAGCGCTCTGCGGTACCACTCCAATTGCCGATGCATGAACTGCGCCGGCCACTCTGCGCATCTGTTTCTCTAAAAACAAATGCCGTGCATCATAACGTATGCAAATCGTCCGAGCCTACTTAAGAAGTGCGCTTCTGTTCGGTCGGCCGCTCAAGGATGACTTTCGCTTTGCTTTAAAACACCGCCTTGCACCACACCGGCGGCTCTCTGAAGTTTTAAAAGCAGGCTACTGTTCCTGTCTTCGCGTTTGGGGTTGTGTAATTGTTGTGTTTAATTATATCGTTTTAGAGGGAAATGTCAATTGTACGTTACGTATAACTTTAAAGCTCAAAAGTGTTTCTTTTAGGGTATTAGCAACACATCAGACAACTTTTTTTGCCCATTTTATCGCCGGTTTGCTTTATTGCGCTAAAATTTCGATGTGCTAATGCGATGAATTAGGTGAATTTGCCAAAACGCCGGCATAAAACATCGGGCCGATGTCTGAGCTTACACGAATTCAGATTAAGCCAGACAACATTTTGACGGCTGTTTAACCCTGAATTCGTACAAAGCCCCGGAATTTCTATTCCGGGGCTTTGTAACTTCCTGAAATTATTTATCGCAATATGCAGCAGCACTCTGCCCCGCCTGACGGCCGAAAATAACGATATCGGCCACAGCGTTGCCGCCCAGACGATTGTCGCCGTGAATACCGCCCGTGACCTCGCCCGCGGCAAACAGGCCGGGGATCGGCTCGCCGGTGGCGCCGATAACCTCAGCGTCTATGTCAATTTTAAGGCCACCCATGGTATGGTGTACGCCGGGCGCAATTTGGATAGCGTAGAACGGGCCCTTGGAAACATCATATTCCATGCCGGTGGCGCGGCCAAACGCTTCGTCCTTCTTGTCGGCAACAGCCTTATTCCAGCTTTCCAGCGTAGCAGCCAGCGTCTCGGGCGCGGCGTCAATGGCCTGAGCCAGCGCCTCAACAGTAGCTCCCTCAACGGTCAGTCCGTTGGTGACATAGCCCGCAGTGGCCTTGACGCGGTCGCGCAGCGCCTGGTCAAAAATCAGGTAGGCATAACCGCCCTCCTGAGCGATTTCCGCGGCGGAAACTACGTCCCGGGTTTCCATCTCGTTGATGAAGCGTTCGCCAGCTTGATTGACCAGAATCGCACCGTCGCCTCGCAGGCCCTCGGTAATCATAATGCTGGTAGCCTGATGAACCGTGGGGTGAATCTGAATCTGGTCAATATCCACCGTCTGGGCACCGGCCGCCTCGGCCATGATAATACCGTCGCCGGTGGCGCCCGGCGTATTGGTGGTGACAAAGCCCTTGAGCTCAGGCTTGTAGGAGGTGTACATGGCCTCGTTGGCGCCAAAGCCGCCCGTGGCAACCACCACCGCCTTGCCGGCAAAAAGATAATTGAATTCCTCGCCCTCGGCCTTAACGCCGGTCACGGCGCCGTCGGTCAGCACCAGCTCGGTCGCTCTGGTGTTTAAGTAAACCGGAATCTCATTCTTCTCAACGTTGGCGACCAACTTTTCCACCAGATAGCTGCCCACAGCGCCGCCGCCCTCAGGGCGGTGCGCACGCTTATTGGAGGAGCCGCCAAGTGTGGTCAGATCGGGCAGCGGCGCATCAATAGAGGCCAGCCAATCAATGGCGCCCGCCGAACGCTCGGCCATGGCGGTCACCAGCTCAAGGTTATTGACGTTGTGTCCGCCCTTCATGGTGTCGTCTATAAACGACTGGACGTTATCTTCGACATTCTGGGCCTTCTGCACCGAGGTTTCGGCCGCATTCATGCCACCGGTTGCCTTTACGGTGTTGCCGCCGGCCATCGCCATTTTTTCAATAAGGACAACCGTTTTGCCGGCTGCCTTAGCCTCAAGTGCAGCCACCATACCGGCGCCGCCGGCACCGATAACAATGACATCGGCCTCAACCGTTTCGGCCTTCTTTTCTATTACCGGTTTTTCAATCGGCGTTTGCAGCGTGGCGGTATCAACACCGGCTGAAGCCAGCGCAGCAGTAATCGCCTCAAGCAGCGCCTTGCTGGTCACGGTTGCACCCGCAATGGTATCCACAGCAAGCGATTGGTTGGCGATAACAGCAGCGGGCAGCTTTTCAACCGCAACGGTGCCGACCCCCGCCGTTTCTTTGTTTTCGGCAACCTCAATCTTTTCGATCTGGTTGTCACCGAGGGTGACAGTTACCTTCAAATCACCGCCGTAGCCCTTTGCCGTTCCCTCGTAGGCGCCGGGCGTATACTTACCGGTGGTTGCCTCTGGTGCGGCTGGCTGGCTTTTGGCAGGGGCAGCGTCGCAGGCCGCCAGAGTCATTGCCAACGTCAGAACCAGCAGTAACGAAAGCAGCTTGTTCATCATCAGTTTTTCTCCTCTCATTCTATTCACTTTTGCCATTTTTACATTATATGGCGTAACAAATTATACCATAGGGCACAGAGCGCATCAACCTTTTGTAAGTAAACGTCGTCAATCGTTGCCTTTGGTATTGTATTATTAAGATAACCTACTATAATGTTAGTGGTGGTTTGCATCTTTTTGCGCCCGCCATTATTTGCACATATTGACAGCTGTTGAAAATTTGCCGCGGAACAGTTTGGCTCGCTTGTTTGTTGCGGCAGTGAAACGAGGGATTTGATTGGGTAAATTAAATGGCCCCATCGGTGTTATGGACTCCGGTATTGGCGGGCTTACGGTAGTCAAAGAGCTTCAAAAAATTCTTCCGGGTGAAGATATCATCTATTTTGGCGACAGCGCCAACTGCCCCTATGGCAATAAAACCTCGGAGCAGATTGCCGGGTTAAGCCGTGCCATGCTCCGTTTTATGGGCGAAAACGGCGTTAAGGTGACTGCCATTGCGTGTAACACCATCTCCACGCTCATCGACAGGCTGACGCCGCACTTTGACTACAAAATCATCGGCATTGTTTCACCGGCTGCCGATTACATCGCCCGTTCGGGCATCCGGCAGGTTGGCCTTATCGCCACCGAATTCACCGTAAGTACCGGGAACTATGATAAGCTTATTCATCAGCATGATTCCGCCATTGAGGTAGTGGGTCAGGGCAGCCCGCTGCTGGCCGCGCTCGTTGACCGCGGCGACTTTAGCGAACAGGATATTAATACCGAAATCACCACTCAAATTAACCGGATTCTGGCTCATCAAAAGGTGTCGCATGTCATTTTGGGCTGCACCCACTATCCGATTGTCGAAGATAACTTTAAGCGGTGCTACCCTGAAATAACCTTTATCAACCCCGCACTGGAACAGGCAAACGCCGTGCGCGATTATCTTGCGGCACAAAATTCGCTGAACGATAAAGCCCGCGGCAGCTTTACAATTTGTACCTCGGGTGACCCACAGGTTTATGTCAATGTGGCAAAACGCCTGGAATTGTTTGAACCTACTGCGCTTCAGGTTGTTAAAATTTAGCGCTTGAATAGGCCGGAACGCGTAATCGATGCTATCGTGCAGCTTTGACGGTATAGCCGATAGGCGTTGAGCAGCCTCGGCAGGCCATTATAAAAGCCACCGGTTCAACCGGTGGCTTTTACCTACCCGAAAGGGTGTGCTCCCCACTCACCCTTCCGGCACATCATATGCACCGAGTCTGTCTGAGCAGTTAGCTTTGTATGCCTTTGCTCCGTTGTGGCCCATTGATTGTATTTGTCTCGCACCATGCTAAAGCTGTAACACCTCCGCCAGACAAAGTATGGTGCGCAAAAAAACCGCTTAGGAAATTCTCATTCCTAAGCGGTTTTTGATGGTTGCGGAGGCAGGATTTGAACCTACGACCTTCGGGTTATGAGCCCGACGAGCTACCGGACTGCTCCACTCCGCGATATAGGTGCTCAAGTCAGCTTAATTATATTAACACATAGTATAAATGATTGCAATAGGAAAATTGAAATTCCCTGAAATTAATTTCAAAAAAGAAGCATGGAACAATTTTTACATATTTTAAACTGCACAAGAAACACTATTAAATGAAAAGAGGTGCATTTATGAAGATATCTAATCAGGATTATGATGAATTGGTAAAGGAGGCAACGCCCTCCTCAAAGGTGGCTATTACGCTGCCGTCCGCTTTTGTCATCGGCGGTGTTATCTGTGTCATCGGGCAGCTGCTGGCCGACGGTTACTCCGCTCTCGGCGTCGAACAGGCGCTCTGTCCGTCAGCGGCTTCCTGCACACTGGTTGTGCTGACGGCGCTGCTGACCGGTCTTGGCGTATTTGACAATATTGCCAAGCACGCGGGTGCAGGCACGCTGGTGCCGATCACCGGTTTTGCAAATGCGGTCTCTTCCCCGGCGCTGGAATTTAAATCCGAAGGCATGGTGCTCGGTGTCGGTGCAAAAATGTTTATTATTGCAGGGCCGGTCATCGTTTACGGCGTTGGCGCCAGCGTTATATACGGGTTGATTATCTGGATATTTAAACTATATTAGGAGCAAGCTATGGCAAAAAAACAAGGAAAACAAACGTATTTGGCTCAAAGCCCGCCGTCGGTGCGCGCCTTTGCCGCGGTAGGCAGCAAAAAAGAACTGGAAGGGCCACTGTCGGACTGCTTTGATATTCTTGAGCCCGACGCGACCTTCGGTCAAACCTCCTGGGAAAAAGCCGAAAGTCGCATGGTGACTATGGTGGCGGAGAAGGCGCTTCAAAAGGCTGCGCTTTCCCCCGCCGATATTGATTGTGTCTTTGCGGGGGATCTTTTAAACCAATGCATTGGTTCTACCTTTGGTCTGCGCGATATGGGCATGCCGCTGCTGGGGATCTATGGCGCCTGCTCCACAATGGCCGAGGGGCTGCTGCTCTCAACGCTGCTCGTCGATTCGGGCACCGCGGCACGGACACTGGCGGTAACCTCCTCCCACTTTTGCACAGCGGAACGCCAATATCGTTTTCCGCTGGAATACGGCTCGGTTCGCCCGCCTTCTGCCCAGTGGACGGCAACTGCAGCGGGCGCGGTGGTGCTCGAACAGGGTACCCAGCCCCCGTTTATACGCGCAGTCACCGTCGGCACTATTGAAGACAAGGGCGTGACCGACCAGAATAACATGGGGGCGGCAATGGCGCCGGCAGCAGCGCAAACCCTAAAGCAGTTTTTTGCGGATACGCAAAAAACGCCACAGGATTTTGACCTGATTGTCAGCGGCGACCTCGGCGCGGTTGGCGCCGATTTGATGACCCGGCTTTTAAAGCAGGAGGGCATTGACGTCAAATCCAAATATAATGACTGCGGGCTATTGCTTTACGACCGCGAAAAACAGGACGTGCATGCCGGGGCTTCAGGCTGCGGCTGCTCGGCCGCCGTGCTCTGTTCCTTTTTACTGCCGCGGCTGCGCGAGGGTAAGCTAAAAAATCTTTTGTTTATGGCAACGGGCGCGCTGCTTTCCCCCACCACCGTTCAGCAGAAGGAATCGATACCCGGCATTGCGCATTTAATATGGTTTTCTGCCGAAAAAGGAGGCAACTGATATGGGCGAAACGCTGATGTCCTATCTGCGGGCATTTTTGGTGGGCGGTGCAATCTGCCTGATCGGGCAGCTGCTCATTGACTATACCAAGCTGACGCCAGCGCGCATATTGGTCTCGTTTGTTGTCATCGGCGTTATTTTAGGGGGCTTGGGCTGGTACCAGCCGCTGATAGATTATGCAGGCGCGGGCGCCAGCGTGCCGTTAACCGGCTTTGGATCGCTGCTTGCCAAGGGTGTCCGGGAAGCTATGCGCGAGTATGGCTTCCTGGGGATATTCATGGGCGGGCTGACCGCAACGGCGGGGGGCATTACCGTCGCCATACTGGCGGGCCTGGCCATTTCGCTGGTGTTTAAGCCCGGCGATAAATCATAAGCACCCAAAGCGAACATCCCTTCCGGCTCCTGTGCGTCTGCCGGCCATACTCAGGCCAATAAGAAAACGGCGCGGGGTTGATGCGGATATTCATAATCGGCAAGACGAAGGGCACATTACAACGTATTAAAAACGATATGGCCGCCGGGTTATCACCGGCGGCCATGCTGTTATGTATCAGTGTTTAACCGCACAAGCGGTGTTTGTTGTTAATGCGCAATTGTCGCAACGGCCGTGGCATCGTCGATCATAACCGGCAGGTCTTCTCCCTCCGACGGCAAATCTTCTCCTTCCGGCGGCACCTCAGACATCTGCCCTTCTTCCGTACCCGGATCTGTTGCGGGCGGTTCCTCGCGGGTCATTGTAGTATAAAGCCAGACGCAGCACGCCGCCAGAATGCAGATAAACAGCACCTTGAGCTTGGGCGAAATAATATGATGCTTTTCAGGGTCGGGGTATTTTATCGAAGCATACATTTTGCCGACAATCATACCAACCACGGCGGCCACCGCAACCACGAGCAAAATATGCAGCAGCACCTGCACCGGTGCCGGCAGTTTGTCTACCAACTGGGAAAGCATATTCCCCTTTTCCCCCATTGCGGCCCCATCCATCCCGTCGCCGCCCATTGCAATACCGTAGCCCATGCTTATATCCTCCGTCGCTTATTTCTTTTAATTCATGCACCCGCAGCACGCGGTGTGCCCATATTCCAGCATGGCCGTTGAGCCTTGCAGAATTTCGCATTCCTTATCTATAGGTGTGTTGTTTGGCACGTTTTGTTTCGTGCCACAGGGAGATTTTTTCATTTTTGCAGTTCTCTGCGGTTGATTTTTGGTCTCCTGATAGGCTATACTGACATCATATCACGGAAAAGCGGAAAGGGGAATAACAAAAATGTACAGCGAAATGATGGATACCATAGGCTTTGTCTCACAAGCCGATCCCGAGGTCGGCCAGGCAATGGCCAAAGAGCTTAAGCGCCAGCAGCGCAACATTGAACTGATTGCGAGTGAAAACCTGGTCTCTCCGGCAATTATGGCCGCAATGGGCTCGGTGCTCACCAATAAATATGCCGAAGGCTACCCCGGCAAGCGCTATTATGGCGGCTGTGAATGTGTCGATATTGTTGAGGATATCGCGCGCGAGCGCGCCTGCAGGCTGTTTGGGGCCGAGCACGCCAACGTTCAGCCGCACTCGGGCGCACAGGCCAACGAGGCGGTCTATTTTGCGCTGGTCAACGTCGGCGACACAGTGCTGGGCATGAGCCTTGCCAATGGCGGCCATTTAACCCACGGCTCCCCGGTAAACTTTTCCGGCAAGCACTACAACATGGTTTCTTACGGGCTGGATCAAAACGGCTACATTGACTACGACGCCGTCCGTGCATTGGCTCTCCTGCATAAACCCAAGATGATTATTGCAGGGGCGTCGGCCTATCCGCGCGAAATACGCTTCGACCGCTTTGCCGAAATCGCCAAGGAAGCGGGCGCTTATCTGTTTGTGGATATGGCCCACATCGCCGGCCTGGTTGCCGCGGGGCAGCACATGTCCCCCATTCCCTATGCCGACGTCGTCACAACGACCACCCACAAAACGCTGCGTGGCCCGCGTGGCGGCATGATTCTCTGCAAAAAGGAGCTGGCCCAAAAAATTGATAAGGCCATTTTTCCGGGCACACAGGGCGGTCCGCTGGAGCATATTATCGCCGCCAAGGCTGTCTGCTTTGGCGAGGCAATGACCGATGCTTTTAAAGTCTATACTGAGCAGACCGTTAAAAACGCCAAGGCGCTGGCTGCCGAGTTTGCGCGTCTGGGCGTCAATATGGTATCGGGCGGGACCGATAACCACCTGATGCTGATCGACCTGCAAAACCTTGGCATTACCGGCAAGGAACTGGAGCACCGTCTGGACGAGGTTTATATTACCGTCAACAAAAATGCCGTTCCCAACGACCCGCAAAGCCCGTTTGTCACCAGCGGCGTGCGCGTCGGCACCCCCGCCGTAACCACCCGCGGCTTTAAGGAGGCGGAGATGGCGCTGATCGCTAACTGGATTTACCGCACCGCCACCGACTTTGAGTCCACCGCCGCTCAGACCCGCAGGGAAGTCGAAGCGCTGTGCGCAAAGTTCCCGCTTTATCAGTAAACAGATTTTTATTAGAGGAACGATAAGACGCCGCCAAAAATTCGTCGCAACTGAACCGTTTTTTGGTCTGCTGCGACCGGTATTTTGATTCGATTCTTTGGCCGTCGCGGAATTTTAACGATTCCGCGACGGCTTCGGCTTTGTTATATATAGTCAAACCATAAAAGGCTGTTCTGCTTCTGAATTGCTTGACCGCAATAGACAACAGGTACTTTTTGCGCTACAATAAAATTGTATTTGCCGCATCTTTCGGTGCATTTAAAACCGATATCAAAACGCATAAGCCTGCCTGCGTTTATCTGGCTTACAACCGGGCGTCCCTTGGACGGCACCGGTAATATACAGGAGGAAAATTTGTTATGAGTGAGCCGCTTGCCGCCCTGCTGCGCCCTAAAACGCTCGATGAGGTTGTCGGCCAGCGCCACCTGCTGGCGCCGGGCGCCGTGCTGCGGGGTATTGTGGATAGCGGACGCATTCCCAACCTGATCTTTTACGGCCCCTCCGGCGTGGGCAAAACCACGGTGGCACGCATTATTGCCGCCTCAACCGGCAAGCTTCTGCGGCATCTCAACGGCACCACCTGCGGCACTGCCGACCTCAAGGAGGTGTTCGAGGCACGCGACACAATCTCGGGCTACAACGGCATTCTGCTTTATCTGGACGAGATTCAATACCTTAACAAAAAGCAGCAGCAGACGCTGCTGGAATATATTGAGGACGGCAGCGTTACGCTCATTGCCTCCACGACAGAAAATCCGTATTTCTATGTTTACGGCGCGGTGCTTTCGCGCTGCACGGTGTTTGAATTTAAGTCCGTGCCGCCGCAGGAGGTTAAGCGCGCCGTGCTGCGGGCCTTTGAAAAAGCAGGCGAGCAGTACGGGCAAGCCATAACGCTGGAAGAGGGTGCAGCCGACTACATTGCTTCAAGCTGCGGCGGTGACGTGCGTAAGGCACTTAACGCCGTGGAGGCGCTGTCACTGGCCTGCGCCGACGGGCATATGACGCTTGCGGCCGCGCAGGCGGTGTCGCAGCGCTCGGCCATGCGGTACGACCGCGACGGGGATGCGCATTACGATATTCTGTCGGCCTTTCAAAAGTCGCTGCGCGGCTCGGACGAAAATGCGGCGCTGCATTATCTGGCGCGGCTGCTCGAAGCGGGCGATCTGATTTCCGCCTGCCGGCGTTTGCTGGTATGCGCCGCCGAAGACGTCGGGCTGGCCTGGCCGCAGATTATTCCGATTGTCAAGGCCTGTGTCGATTCCGCCATGCAGCTCGGTCTGCCGGAGGCGCGCATTCCACTGGCAAATGCCGTCATTCTGGTGGCAACCAGCCCAAAATCCAATACCGCTGTCTGCGCAATTGACGCCGCTATGCGGGATATCGGGCATGGCAAGGGCGGAGATATTCCCGATTCCCTGCGCGACGGCCACTATGAGGGCGCCAAAAAGCTTGGGCATGCCGGCGGCTACCGCTACCCGCACGATTTTGGCGGCTGGGTCGCACAGCAATACCTGCCCGACGCCATTAAGAGCAGCGTGTATTACGCCTTCGGCAACAATAAAACCGAGCAGGCAGCACTGGCCTTCCGCAAAAAGCAGCGCGGAGAATAAGTTTGGGCGCCGGTCTTTATTCGCTTTTTGGT
>JAEWYJ010000097.1 GCA_023395695.1 Bacillota bacterium
TGCACCCACTGCGTCTCCAACAGGTCCACTTGCGTGGTATGGCAAAACCGGTAGAACAATGCGACAGGGTGGGGAGATGTCTTGTGACCGGCAAGGTACAGAGTGGCTTCCTAAGAGCAGAAAAACGCGGCAGATACAAGACAGGCCGTAAAGACTGTGCCTGTTTTTTAATTGTTTGGTTACAGCACAGGCAAAGCGCTCATCCCAGGCATTAATTAAAACAAGGTGCGTCTACGGCACGCAGACACACCTTGTTTTATAGAAAAAGGGGATGTATTAAACTGTTTAAAGGGCACTGGCTCAGCGGGGCAGCAGGCTGGAAACAACTGAGAGAAATATCGGGTTATAAATATCGTCAATGATGACAGCAAAGGAGGGGTACAGCACCCAGGCGATGGTGTGCCAGCCGTATTCGTCCATAACCGCTTTGGTATTGGCGACAGCGTTGGGACCCGAACCGCAGCCCCATCCGCAGTTGCCCGCCGCCATAACGGCGGCGCCGTAGTTGCGGCCGAACATATTGTAGGAAACGAAGATTGCGAACAGCGCCATCAGCACGGCCTGCGCCACCAGAATAATACCCATCTGGCCCGCAACGGGCGCCAGCTTGGTAATATCAATCGACATCAGCACGAGCGCGAGATAAAGCTCCAGGAACATATGCTCAATCGCGTCGACCTCAGGCGTGTAGAACTTGATGTTTGCGGCCTCCATCACGTTGCGTGCAATTGCGCCCGCAAAGAGGCAGCCGATGAATTTGGGCATCTCGATATAAGGGATATTATCAAGCAGAACATAGATTGGCATGCCCAATGCTGCCAGCAGCAGTGTAAGAGAGAACATTGAGATCATGCGTCCGTTGTTGAGTTCAGGCGCTTTGCCGCTCAAGGTTGTCTCGGGCTTATCGTTGGGGTCGGACTTGAGCATATGCCGTCTGATCAGAAACGCCGCCACCGGGCCGCCAATCAGCGAGCCCATGACATTGCCCATCGTACCGGCTGCGACGCCGATCGTCGTCGCGTCCTGCGCACCCATTTTTTCAAAGATGGCACCGAAGGCAGAGGCGGTACCCACGCCGCCCGACATGGCGGAGGAGGAGCATTGAAGCGCCAGCAGCGGATCAAGCCCTATGATGTTGCCAAGCACTAAGCCGACAATATTCTGTAGCGTAATCAGCAGGCAGGCGGCTATCGCGATCATAGCGCAGAGCTTTCCGCCGGCCCTTTTGAGCATTTTGACGCTGAAGCCAAAGCCCACGCAAAGGAAAAACAGGTTCTGGCACAGATCCTTCATCAGTGTATCGTTGAAGGAAAGGGAGATTGTGCCCGACATTTTGATCATGGACACAGCCAGTGAAAAGATCAGGCCGGACACAACGGGAGCCGGAATCGCATATTTTTTTAGCGCCGCCGATTTACTTACAATGGCGCGACCCATAAAAATAACGATGGCTGCAAAGCCCAGTGTGGTCAGGTATTCAAATTTAAACGAGGCAATTGCACCCTCCGCCGCAGGGGTATAGGTGCCAAAATACGCTAGAATTTCTTGCATAATCGTCTACCCTTCTCTTGTATGTTCGACATCATTCGCCAGCTGGAAACATACATAAGTATACTGGCTGAGAAGCACCAGTGCAATTTTAGTAGTTATTGTAGATATTTTGTAATTATAGTATTTAGCGACCCGGGCCAACATTAACAATTTTTTAATCACAATATTGTGCATGTTATATAATTTTGTATTTGATAGACGGTCGCCCTCCGGTTTGGTAATCGATGGTGCTGATAACCTGATTGGTCTCCAGCATGTAGTTCATATAACGCCTGACTGTGATGCGGGAAAGGTTGACGCGACCGGCAATTTCTTCGCTCGTAAAAAAATGGGTGCTGTTGCCGTTCAAAAACTGTCGGATCATCGCCATTGTATGCTCGTTGAGGCCCTTGGAGAGTGTTTGCATCACCCTTTTAGATTCCCCAGCGCCCTCGGAGGCCATTACGCTGTCTATATCCTCCTGCTTTAGTGACGCAGCTACCTCCTCCCACCGGGCGACGGTGTACTTAAACCGTTCCAACGCAGCCTTAAAGCGCTCGTATTCAAACGGCTTGACGAGATAATCGACAACGCCGCGTGAGAACATGCTTTTGATAATCTGTACGTCGCTGGCTGAGGTAACCATGATGACGGCGGGCGCTTTGCCCATGCCATGCAGCATATCCACAAACGCCATGCCACTCATCATCGGGGTGTAATAGTCAAGAATAATCAAAGAGACGTCGTTGTCCTTGAGATATTCCAGCGCCTGCGCCCCGTTCTGAAAAATGCTTTTGACGGAAAATCCGGGGGTATCCTCAATATATTGGCGGTTTATGGCGGCGACCATCGGGTCGTCCTCAATAATTATAACCTGATACATCCCGCGTATCCTCCCTGACAAATGTCACTGTAAAAGCCGTTCCCTCGCCTGGCTCGGTTTCGACCTGAATTTTTCCGCCATATTGCGAAACGATTCTTTTAATTGTAAACAGCCCGGTGCCGCGGTAGTCGCCCTTGGTGGAAAAACCGTTCTCATACATCCTTTGGGAAACGGTGTCGGATAGGCCCTGTCCCGTGTCCTCGCACACAATAATATTGCAATCGGGGCGGCAGTAGAGGCCCAGTTTAATCTCCCGAAGTTCAATAGCCGCGCCGCTAAGCTCTTCAATGGCATTTTCTAAAAGATTGCCGATAATTGTCAGCATATCGCTGACCGGCAGCAACAGATCCTGCTCAATGCAGCCGCTGTCTCCCGCCAGCGTCAGCGAGATGCCGCGCTCGGCAGCGTGTATTATTTTGCCGATGACAAGGGCGCACAGCTCAGAAACCCGTATCTGGTCGGCGGTTTGGCAAATGAGCTGGCCGGAGATCAGGTTGCTGTTTAAGATAAAACGCATGGCCCGCTGCGTTTCCCCGCTTTGAAGATAGCCCAGTATCACATGCAGTTTGTTGGAAAATTCGTGGTTATAGGCGCGTAGCGCTTCAATCATGCTTCTTGCGCCAAACAGCTGGTCGGACATATGCAGCATCTCGGTACGGTCGTACAGAATGGTTAAAACGCCCTGCACCGGCGCAGCAGCGCTAGCCCGGATTGGAATTTCACTCGCAAGCACTGAATGCCCCCCGACGCGCCACGAGCGATGATCCTCCGCCTTTGCACCGCGCTGAATCATGTCGTGCCGTGTGTCAGGCAGCAGCTCGGCAAGGGGGCGGCCCTGCATGGGCCTGTCTTTGCCCAGAATCTGCCGGGCGGCAGCGTTGACAAACAGAATTTTTCCATCGACGTCGGAGGCGATAATCCCCTCCGAGATCGCGCTGAGCACTTCGTCCTGCTGCAAATAGCGGCTTAAAAGCTCTTCGGGT
>JAEWYJ010000180.1 GCA_023395695.1 Bacillota bacterium
CGCACATTGGCCCAGATAAGGTAACCGAGAAAAACATAAGCCGGCAGCATAAAAACCGGGAGTACTCCCAGGTAGGAGCCCGCCGCGCAAACGGCTGCGACAATGGCCGCCAACGCAAAAATGCGAAAGCCAATGCGGTGCCGCGTAACGGCGGCAAAGTAAACCGCCGTGCGGTAGTTCGCAATAGAAGGGGCGTAGGTAAAGACGAGGTCGTTCATAATTAAGGCTCCTTTTATTTGCTTTTGCACGGATATCGCCCGGATATCCAGTTTTGGGAGTACAGCGTTAGCGGTTCCAGTATTTTCGGTCCAGCGTGCGGTACTGAATCGCTTCTGAGACGTGGCTGCTGCCGATGGTGTCGCAGCCGTCCAGGTCCGCAATGGTGCGCGAGACCTTTAAAATGCGGTCATACCCGCGGGCCGAGAGGCCTAGCCGCTCAAACGCGATCTTTAAAAGCTGCCCGGCGTCGGGCGTCAGCGGGCAGAACTCCTCCAGCAGGGCGCGCGGAATGGCGCAGTTCGAGGTGATGCCCCGGCCTTCAAAGCGTGCCAGCTGGCGGCGTCTGGCGTCAAACACGCGCTGCCGCAGCACGGCGGAGCCTTCTCCCGGCGCTTTGCCGGTCAGGCTTTCGTAATCAATGGCGGGCACCTCAAGATGAATGTCGATGCGGTCTAAAAGCGGCCCGCTGATCTTGCCGAGATAGCGGCTGATGGCGGCCGGGCTGCAATTGCACGGCTTGGCAGGATGTCCGTAAAAGCCGCAGGGACAAGGATTCATCGCGGCCACCAGCATAAACCGGCTGGGGTAGGTCACGCGGGCGCCCACGCGGGAGATGGTTACCTCGCTGTCCTCAAGCGGCTGGCGCAGCCCCTCCATGACGGGGCGCAAGAATTCAGGCAGCTCATCTAAAAACAGCACGCCGTTGTGCGAGAGTGAGACCTCGCCGGGTTTTGGCAGGCTGCCGCCGCCGGTCATGCCCGCTGCCGAGACCGAGTGATGCGGCGCGCGGAACGGTCGCTCGCGCACCAGCCCCGTGCCCCGGGGCAGTGTTCCCGCGACCGAGTGCAGCTTGGTTATGGCCACCTGCTCATCATAGGTCATGTCGGGCAGAATGGAGGGCAGCCGCCGCGCCAGCATGCTTTTGCCCGAGCCGGGCGGCCCGATGAGCAGCAGATTATGCAGCCCGGCCGCTGCGACGGTCAGCGCGCGCTTGGCCTCATATTGCCCGCGCACCTCGGCATAATCGGGAATGAGCCCAGACAACGGCTGAGCCGGGCAATCCAGCGCCGTGCAGAGCGGGAGCCGCGTCTCGCCGCGCAGATGCGCCAAAACTTCTGTGACGTCTTTGGCGGCGTAAACCGCAATGTCCTGTGCGATGGCGCCTTCAGGGGCATTTTCGAACGGAATAATCACCTGACGCAGCCCAAGCGCTTTGGCGCTCAGGATCATCGGCAGCACACCGGTCAGCGGCCGGAGCGCGCCCCCCAGCGAAAGTTCGCCAAGAAAGCCGATGCCGTCCAGCCCGGCTTCCAGTATCCCGGAGGCTTTAAGCAGCGCCAGACAAATGGCAAGATCGTAGGCGGTGCCGCTTTTTTTCGTATCTGCGGGCGCCAGATTGAGAACAATGCGCGCGGTAGGGAACTGCATGCCCGCGTTTTTGATCGCGGAACGCACCCTGTCGCGGGCCTCCTTGACTGCTGCGTCGGGCAGGCCAACCACTTCAAAGGCCGGCAGCCCGCGTGAGAGGTCGGCCTCTACCGTGACCAGATAGGCGTCAATGCCGTTTAATCCAAAGCTGTGTGCCCTTGCAAGCATTTCGTCGTCCCCTTTCGGCAACATGTGCTTTAATTATAGCGTTGTTTATCTGAAATTACAACGCCGAAAGCTGTTTTGCAGACGATACGCTTTAATCGGCATTGACAAAGCCGGGCCGAACACATTATTATTACGTTAACGTCTCAAGCGGCGCTTGTCGGATCGGGCTTGCTGGCTCACCGACGGAGAGGCTGAGCAAAAACCGACGCACTTTTGGAACCTTTTTTTGCTGTATCTGCGCTGCCAGTCGGCAGCGTTCGGTTTGTAATCTGAATTTTGGGGAGTTGGGTCTATGCATAGCAATAAGCTGGTCGTGGTGGGGGCCGGACATGTCGGCTCGTACGTTTTGGCCGACGCGATGAAAACCGGCCTGTTTGCCGGAATCGGCGTTATAGATATTCTGGAAAATGTCGCCCGCGGCGAAGCGCTGGATCAGGCGCAGGCAACGGCGCTGACCTACATGAACCATGTGGATGTCACAAGCGGCGGCTACGAGCAGTGTGCCGACGCCGACGTGATTATCGTGGCCGCGGGGCCGAGCGTTATCCCCAATCCATCCGATCCGAAGGCGGAGCCGGACCGCACGCTGCTGACCGCCACAAACTGTGCGGTTATCCGCGAGGTGATGGCGGGTATCACGCAATACACCCGGGAGGCCGTTATCATCCTCATTACCAATCCGCTGGATACGATGGTTTACATCGCCGAAAACGAATTCGGCTATCCGGCGGGGCGGGTGTTTGGCACCGGCACCATGCTGGATTCCGCGCGGCTGCGCCGGCTGGTGGCCGACGCCTATGGCATCGACCCCAAGTCGGTGACAGGCTACATGATGGGCGAGCACGGTGGCACGGCTTTTCCTGTTTTAAGCCACCTTAATGTCGGGGGTATTGCGTTTGACGCACTGGATCGGTACTTTGAAGCCAAAATGCAGCTCGAAGACCCCGGGCAGGTCAAGACGCTGGTTGTCAGCGCCGCTTATAACGTGCTTAATAACAAGGGCTGGACCAATGCAGGCGTCGCGCAGTCGGCTGTTACGCTGGCAAAGGCCGTTTTACTCAACGAACGGAGCGTTTATCCGGTCTGTACCACGCTGCGCGGGGAGTATGGGCATGACGGCGACGTCGCGCTGAGTATGCCCTGCGTTATTGGGCGCGAGGGCGTCTTAAAGCGGCTGCCTGTTGCGCTCAACGCGTGGGAGACTGAGCGGTTCAACGCTTCTGTTGCGTTTATTCAGGCGACGATGCGCGACGCCAAAACCGGCCCCGGCTTTACAAAATAAAACGGCCTGCCGGGCCGTTGACATACTTATTTAGACAAGGGGGATCAGACATGGATGCATTTGAAAAATATCGGCAATGGAAAAACACCCCGCTGGAGGACGACGACCTGACGGAGGAGCTTGCACGCCTCGAGGGCGACCAAACGGGAATTTACGAGCGGTTTTATACCGATCTGACCTTTGGCACGGCGGGCCTGCGCGGCAAGCTGGGCGCCGGCACCAACAACATGAATATTTACACAGTGCGCCGGGCGACGCAGGGCATCTGCAGCTGGCTGCGCCGGCAAAAGCAGGGCGGCTCGGCGGCCATTGCCTACGACAGCCGGAATAAATCCAAGCTGTTTGCCGAGGCCACGGCCTGTGTCTTTGCAGCCAACGGCGTTAAGGTTTATCTTTATTCCGAGCTTACCCCCACGCCGATGCTGTCGTGGGCCGTGCGCTACTACGGCTGCGATACCGGCGTGGTGGTCACGGCCAGCCACAACCCCGCCGAATATAACGGCTATAAGGCGTATGACGGCACAGGCTGCCAGATTACCAGCGACATGGCGGACGGCATTTTAAGCTGCATTCTGGAGACCGACCTGTTCACCGGTGTTAAAACCATGTCCTACGACGACGCCGTCAGGGCGGGGCTGATCGTCATGGTGGATGACGACGCCATTAACGCCTATTTTGGCAAGGTGCTTGCCTGCCGCTGTTTTCCCGATGCAGTGCCCGGGTCGGGCCTTAAGCTTGTGTACACACCGCTCAACGGCGCGGGTAATCTGCCGGTTCGCCGTATTTTAAGCGAGATTGGCGTCACCGAGCCGCTGCTTGTCAAAGAGCAGCTTCTGCCGGACGGCAATTTCCCCACCTGCCGCTATCCCAACCCGGAGTTTAAAGAAGCGCTGGCGCTGGGCTTAAAGCTGGCCGAAGACACGCAGGCCGACCTGTTGATTGCCACCGACCCCGACGCCGACCGTGTAGGCGCGGCGGTGCGCCACAACGGCGCATATGTTCAGCTGGGCGGCAACGACGTGGGCGTACTGCTTACCGAATATATCGCGCATGCCAGAACGGTTAACAGGACGATGCCCGAGCGCCCGGTGATGATTAAGTCTATCGTTACCACCACGCTGACCGATCTGGTCGCCAACAGCTACGGCATTGAGGTGCGCGACGTTCTGACCGGCTTTAAGAATATCGGCACCGAAATTGCCAGCATTGAGGCGGCGGGCGAGCTTGACCGTTTTATCTTCGCTTACGAGGAAAGCTGCGGCTACCTGGCCGGACCCTATGTCCGCGACAAGGATGCGGTTGTCACGGCCATGCTCGTGGCCGAAATGGCCGCTTATTACAAAAAGTCAGGCAAGACGCTCATTGATGTGATGGCGGATATTTACCGGCGGTTTGGCTACTTTTGCAACCATGTGACGAATACCGTCTTTCCGGGTGCAGACGGCATGAAGCAGATGACCGCCATTATGGACGCGCTTTTTGCCGCGCCGCCTACGGCGCTGGCGGGCTACAGCGTGGCAACCTGCTGCGACTATCGCGCCGGCATTTGCGTCAGGGGCGGGCAGCCGTTTCCGACCGGGCTGCCGCAGTCTGACGTGCTGTCGCTGACGCTTGAGGATGGCAATGTGGTGGTTATTCGCCCCTCCGGCACCGAGCCGAAGCTCAAGACCTATTATATTGTCAGGGGCGACACAATGGCACAGGCGCAGGCTGTGTGCGAAGCGCTGGTAAGCGCTGTGCATAAGCTGCTCGGGTTTTAAAAAAATTCTGTTCAGGACTTGAAAAAATAGCTTGCAATTGGACAAACGGTATGTTATTATAATATACGCATTTGTAACAGGTTTTTTGAAAGAGGTGACAATTAGTGAAAGAGGGAATTCATCCTCATTACGAAGCGACGACCATTCGTTGCGCATGTGGCGAGGTCATTGAGACCGGTTCGACCAAAAAGGATATCAGAGTGGAAATCTGCTCAAAATGTCATCCTTTCTTTACCGGCAAGCAGAAGCTGGTAGATACCGGCGGACGCGTTGACCGCTTTAACAAGCGTTTTGGCCGCGATAAGTAATTTTTAGCAGACAATAAGGGCGATGCGCACGCATCGCCCTTATTCGATATACATCTGGTTTGCTTTTTAGTTGATTATATTTTGGCGGCATATTTTTCGTTCTGCGGCGTCCTTTCCGTTGTGGCGTCAGTCCTCCGGTTGCTTCATTCTTAAAATATGAAAATTTGCACACCAATCCATTTAACTTTTTTACGGAATATTAATATCACGGCGTATTTGCATTAATCAAAACGGTCGGGGCTTACCGACGCTTCGCCAAACGGAAGCGCCCACAACGCCGGGCGCGTTTTTATAACGGAAAAGCATCGGGGAGGTGGAAGAAAATTGACGCAATATAACACTATTTTAGCAGAGGCCGAGGATGTGTTTGCAGAAAAGCGCTCCCGCTTCATCTGCGCCATTGCGCCGGTGGAGACCCCCGAGCAGGCGCTTGCTTTTATCGCACGCCGAAAAGAGCAGCATTACGACGCGCGCCACACCGTTTACGCTTACATATTGCGCCAGGGCAATGCCCAGCGCTATTCCGACGACGGCGAGCCGCAGGGCACGGGCGGCCAGCCGGTTTTAGAGGTTATCCGTCGGCTGGGCCTTACCGATGTGTGTGTGGCGGTCACGCGCTATTTCGGCGGTATTCTGCTTGGGGCGGGCGGGCTGACCCGGGCTTATTCCCACGGCGCCGCACTGGCTGCAGCGGCAGCTCAGCAGGTGACAATGTGCCAATGCGCCGACTGTCGCCTTGAAATGGACTACAGCCAGTACGGCATAGTGGGCCGGCTGTTGCCGGAACATGGCGCACAGCTGCGCGACAGCGACTTTGGGGAGCGGGTATCGTTGACCGTCCGGCTGAAGCTGGAGGCGGTTGCATCCTTTGAAAAAGCGCTGACCGAGTCGACAAGCGCGACCGTTTCGCTGGAGATTCTGAATGAGGTTTTTTCGGCCATGGCGCTTGGAGGGAACGCTCCGGCAAGCGATTAGGCCGTCCGGGCAATTTTTTATTTGCTGCCGTCACCGGGCGGTATTGCCGCTGCTTTGCCCGGCTCTTTAATGGGTTACCGGCACCAAAGGGCGCAAAATTTGTCGAAACGGCATAAAAACACAAATTTGCAAGAAATCTTCGTCAACAGGCAGGAATTATTTTGTTTTGCCGGTATAATATTAGTATGACGCCTAAAAACGCGCAGGAGGGTAAATGACCATTCGAGAAAACACCGAAGCAATTGAAAAAGAAATTCTCTCGCCGCGCGCCAAGCTGTCGGCGGAGGCGGTGCGCGAACAGCCAATGGAGCCGTGTGCGATACGCACTGCTTTTGGGCGCGACCGCGACCGTATTCTGCACAGCAAGGCGGTCCGGCGCTTAAAGCATAAGACACAGGTGTTCCTCTCTCCCGAGGGGGATCACTACCGCACCCGATTAACGCATACGCTGGAGGTTTCGCAGATTGCGCGCACCGTCGCGCGCGCATTGCGCTTAAACGAGGACCTCACCGAGGCGATTGCGTTGGGGCACGATTTGGGACATACACCCTACGGCCACGCGGGGGAGTACGCGCTCAACGAATGCTGCCCGCACGGTTTTCGCCATGCGGAGCAGAGCGTGCGGGTGGTGCGCTTTCTGGAACACGACGGCAAGGGCCTGAACCTGACAACCGATGTTGTGGACGGCATCGCCAGCCACACCGGCGGGCAGGACGCTAAAACGCTTGAGGGCCGGGTTGTGCGCTACGCCGATAAAATCGCCTATATGAACCACGATTTTGAAGATGCCGCACGCGCGGGCATCATCGGCGAAAACGATATCCCGTGGCAGGTCAAATATGCGGTGGGGCGCAGCAAGTCCGAGCGCATCAACAG
>JAEWYJ010000221.1 GCA_023395695.1 Bacillota bacterium
GACCAAAGCCCACAAAAATGCCGCCGAAAATAGCCGGGAAGTAACGGGCGGCCGCTTTTTTGAGCAGGTTGCGGTTCATGCCCAGTATCGACCCGGTGATAAGCGCCGCAATGTAAAAGTCAAGGAATGCACCGGCCGGTTTGAAGAAGCTGCCGATGCTGCCGACCAGATCAAGGTTGGCCATCAGGTTCATGTTGTAGACCTTAGTGCCGTCCTCAAGCGTTTTGGTCAATGCGGGCAGCAGGTTAAAATAGTTCATAAGCGCAGAGCCAAAAATAACCACAATGGCACCGCCGCCCAGATAAGAGCGGATGATCGGCGTGCGCTCGCCAATTTCATTTAAAATCGTGCCCAGAACAATCATAAATGCAAAACAGCCGGCCATGCCGGTGGGCAGAACGCCCATATAGGTTGCGACCAGAATTACAGCCGCGAAGGTGGCAAAATAGTACCAGGGAAGGTTAAAAAGCTTATAAACAGACTCTTTTTTCACGGTATTGGGATTTGACATGACAGTTCCTCCTTAAATAGTTGGATGACATTAATAAATCCGCTCCCCAGAGGGGAAAGTTCCAGACTCAGACGCGGGCAACGCCGGTGTCGCGGGCAGCCTTGGCAACGGCCTTGGCAACGGCGGGGCCGACGCGCGGATCGAAGGCCTTGGGGATGATATATTCCTCATTGAGGGCCTCGTCGGGAATCAGCTCTGCCAGCGCCTTGGCGGCGGCTACCTTCATCTCCTCGTTGATATCGCTGGCGCGCACGTCGAAAACGCCTCTGAAAATGCCCGGGAAGGCCAGCACATTGTTGATTTGGTTGGGGTAATCGCTGCGGCCGGTCGAGATAATACGGGCGCCTGCCGCCTTGGCCTCATCGGGGAAAATTTCCGGCGTGGGGTTTGCACAGGCGAAGATAATGGCGTCCTTGTTCATGCTGCGCACCATGTCCTGCGTCACCGAGCCCGGTGCCGACACGCCAATGAACACGTCGGCGCCCTTCATGGCGTCGGCAAGCGTTCCGGTGGTGCGCGCGGGGTTTGTGACCTTGGACATCTCTTCCTTAATCCAGTTCATGCCCTTCTCGCGCCCCTCATAAATGATGCCGGAGCGGTCGCAGAGCGTTACGTCCTTGGCGCCGGCGGAGAGCAGCAGCTTGGTGATGGCAATGGCGGCGGCGCCTGCGCCGTTGACGGCTATTTTAACGTCGGGCAGGCGCTTGCCCACCACCTTGAGCGCGTTGGTCAGGCCCGCGAGCGTAATGACGGCTGTGCCGTGCTGGTCGTCGTGAAAGATCGGAATATCGCACTTTGCCTTCAATTTGCGCTCAATTTCAAAGCAGCGGGGCGCGGCAATATCCTCCAGATTAATGCCGCCGAACGAGCCGGACATGAGATAGACGGCGTTGACAAATTCGTCTACATCCTGGGTTTTGATGCACAAGGGAAAGGCGTCGACATCCCCAAAGCTCTTAAAGAGCACACATTTACCTTCCATAACCGGCATACCGGCCTCGGGCCCGATGTCTCCCAGACCCAAAACGGCGCTGCCGTCGGTGATGACCGCACAGAGGTTATGCCGCCGGGTCAGCTCATAGGACTGATTGATGTCCTTTTGAATTTCCAGACAGGGCTGGGCCACGCCCGGCGTGTAAGCCAGAGAGAGGTCATCCTTTGTCTGGACAGGTACAGTCGCGACAATTTAAATTTTTCCCTTCCACTCCCGATGGAGACGCAGTGATTCCTTTGCGTAATCCATAATAATTCCTCCTTCATCAACACACCTTGCCACTTCACAAAAAAGTCAAATAATTGTGACAATTTGTTTTTGTGTCTTTACTATAAGATGTTTGCACGACTTAAAACACTCTTTTGAAATTATTTTTAAAGTTTTGAAAGTAAAGAAAGCATATTGTCTATAAATATAGGCAAAACAAGCAGACTTATATAGTTGAATTTCACAAAACAAGATGATAAAATGGTTTAAAACGAATATAATGCTTGGCATGATGTGAAACTGGCATATCCTGTCCCGGAAAGGAGCAATGCCGATGGCATGGTTGCGCTGGCTTAAAAGGCGCGGTATTGCGCCCATGTTTTTTAAATTTCTCTTGTTTTCCAGCCTGATGTGGATGCTGGTTCTGGTGGTGACGCTGACCGTGACACTGCGGCTGTCGCTCTCTTCCTTGCAGACCAAGATTGAAAGCGGGCTGGTATCCACCGCCCGGACGCTGGCGGAAAGCCGCATGGTGCGTCAGGCATTGTACGACGGTGCCTGTTCTGAAGAGCTGACGGCTTATCTGGACAACCTGATCGTCCAAACGCAGGACCTGGATATCGTCACTATTGCCAACAGTGCGTCGGTTCGCCTCTACCATGTCAACCACAGCCGGATCGGACAGTATTTTGTGGGCGGGGACGAATGGGCTGCGCTTTTGGGCGACTCTTATATTGTGGACGGCGTCGGCACAATGGGGCAGCAGCGCCGCGCTTTTTGCCCTGTTTTGGGTGATGACGGACAGGTGGCGGGCTTTGTTATGGCCAGCACGACCATGTCGCGGATTAATGAGCTGCGCAGCCATATCATTGCGTCCTATGTGCGGCTGGCCTGGCTGGTGCTGCTGGCGTCGCTGCTGGCGTCGGGCCTGCTTTCGTTGTTTATACGGCGGATGCTGCTGGGGCACGGCCCCGAGGAGTTGGTACACAGCTACCTGACCCAGAATGAAGTGCTTAATAATTTGGATGAAGGTATTATCTCGGTGGACGGCGGGGGGATGATACAGCTGGTCAACCGTGCGGCTGTGCAGATGCTGGGCCTGCGCCCGGAGCTGCTGGAGGGCAAACCGCTGGACGCCCTGCTCCGGGACGAAACCGGCGAAAGCCTGATTTTTTTGCGTCGGAAAAACGTGCCGACCTCCCGGCCCAATATTCTTTGTTGCAGCATTCCGCTTAATAAAGAAGATAAAAGCGCCGGCGCCACGCTGATTCTGACCGATAAGACCGAAGCAATGCAGACTGCGGAGCAGTTAAACGGTACTCGGCATATTGTTTCCGCGCTAAGGGCCAATACGCATGAGTTTATGAATAAGCTGCACGTTATATCCGGGCTGCTCCAGATGGGGCAGCAGCGGGACGCCTTGGCCTATATCAGCAATATTTCAGTCGTCCATGCCGAATCGATTGGCCCGGTGCTGCAATATATTCAAAACCCCAACGTCGCCGCGCTGATTCTGGGTAAGCTCAACAATATGCGCGAGCTGGATATTCGACTGACCCTGCTGGCCAACAGCCGCCTGCCGGCGCACAGCGACTATCTTTCGACCAGCGAGCTCGTCAGCACGGTTGGCAACCTGCTTGAAAATGCAATTGAGGCGGTGAATGCCCGGCAGGAGGACGGCCCGCGCAGCGTTGTACTGCAAATTACCGAGGATGAAACCGGGCTGCTCATCACGGTGTCGGACACCGGCACCGGTATTGCGCCCGAAAATCTGCCCCGCATCTATCAGATGGGCTTTAGCACCAAAGCTAAGGAAGGGCGCGGCGTAGGCATGGGTCTGGTGCGGGAGATTGTCAGCAGAGCCGGCGGCAGTATTGAGGTGGATTCCGACCCCAATGCAGGAACGTCTTTTACCATCATTTGCAGTGATAAGCGGAAAAGGAAGTGATCGGCGTGTTTCATACTGTCATTGTAGAGGACGACCCTATGGTTGCGCAGATCAACCAGCAATATATTGAGCATTTTGGCGAATTTACGGTTGACGGCGTTTTTACAAACGGGCGCAGCGCGTGGGAGTATATTTCTACCCATCCGGTCGACCTGGTTATTCTGGATGTTTACATGCCGGTAGTCAGCGGCAGCGAGCTGCTCAGGATGCTCCGGGCCGAAAACATTAAAAGTGCGGTCATTATGGTGACGGCCGCCACCGAAATGAGCGTGGTGGATGAAGCGCTGCGGCTGGGTATTGTCGATTATCTGATAAAGCCGTTTTCATTCCATCGTTTTCAGGAGGCAATTCAAAAATATCTGAGCAAGACCAACCTGCTCAACAGCAATCAGCAGGTGAATCAGGCCGTGGTAGACCGTTTGCTGAACAACAAGCTGTCGCTGGATATTGAGCATGGCGAGCTGCAAAAAGGGCTTAATCAGAAAACGCTGACTTACATTTACGACCATTTGCGCGAGCACTCCGGCGAGAAGCACACCTGCGAGAGCATTTCGCAGGCATCGGGCCTTTCACGCGTGACCATTCGGAGATATCTGAATTATCTTATAGAGATTGGCGGCGTTTTAAGCACCATCGACTACGAAACGGGCGGGCGCCCGCGGGTGCTGTACCGGCTGCGATGAGTCATCGTCCGGCGCCTTCTAACGCAACCTAAACGGCCCTTGACCGTTGGTTTTAACAGGGATAATCGACAGGGGAACGCCTCTGATATTGGAAAGGAGATTGCTATGCAGATCAAACGGATGGCCGTTGCCGGCACGCTGGAATCCAGCGATATTATGGTGACCGTGTCGCCGGAAACGGAGGGCATTAACATTGCGCTGACCTCCTCGGTCGAAAAATATTATGGGGACTCGATACGGGAGACGATCGGGCAGGTGCTGCGCGACCTGGGCGTGGCGTCGGTTGGCGTTAAGGCCGTCGACCACGGCGCACTGGATTGCACGATACGCGCC
>JAEWYJ010000009.1 GCA_023395695.1 Bacillota bacterium
CTTTCAGGCAGGGCGCAAAGGCGATTATCGTGTGTAATCCCTCCAACCCCTGCGGCAAGGTGTTCACCCGTGACGAGCTTATTTTCATCGGTGGGCTGGCCACAAAATACGATGCGTTCGTCATCACCGACGAGGTGTATGAGCACATCATCTATCCGCCCCATGTGCATACCTGCGCGGCGTCGCTCCCCGGCATGTTTGAGCGCACCATCACCTGCAATTCACTCTCAAAAACCTACTCGATCACCGGCTGGCGGCTGGGATATCTCATCGGGCCTGCCGCGGTCATTGAACACGCAAAAAAAGTGCACGATTTTCTGACGGTCGGCGCCGCCGCGCCGCTGCAGGAGGCGGCCTGCGTCGGTCTGCGCTTCGGGTCTGAATATTATACGCGGCTGGGAGAGGCTTATGCCAAAAAACGGGACTGCTTCCTGCGCGGTCTTGACGAAATTGGGCTCAGGCATAATGTGCCTCAGGGCACCTATTTTGTGATGATCGACATCAGTGAGTTTTTGGCGCAGGAACGTTTTAGCGGCTGGACCGATCTTGCATTCTGCGAATGGATGATCCGTGAAATCGGCGTTGCCGCCGTTCCCGGCTCCAGCTTCTTCAAGGAGCCGGTCAACCATCTGATACGTTTGCATTTTGCCCGTGAGGAAGCCACCCTTAAAGAAGCGCTGCGCCGTCTGGCAAAGCTCAAAGCCCTTTAATTCAGGGCAGTATAAGCAGCAAGGAGGTCTGTATGATGAACAATATTAAACTGATTTCACGCGAGCAGGTTATTCAGGTACTGGATATGCCGCGTTCCATCGACATTGTAAAGCGGGTTTATGAAGCCCACGGCAAAAACGAGGTGCTGATGCCCTCAAAAATTACGCTGGACACCGGCGAGAGCAACGACTGGCCGCCCTACGGTGGCTCCTACAACGCGATGCCTGCCTATGTTGGCAGCGATATTGACGCTTCCGGCGTCAAATGGGTATGGGGCTTTAGCGACAATGCCAAAAAGGGCATTCCCTATATTGGCGGCGTCATCATCCTCAACGAGGCGCGCACAGGCGAGGTGCTTGCCATTATGGACGGCAGCTACATCACCGATATCCGCACCGGCGCGTCCGCCGGCGTGGCATGCAAATATCTGGCCAAAAAGGACGCCAAGGTGCTCGCCGTTATCGGCGCAGGCGTACAGGGGCGCATGAATGCGCGTGCGGTTGCGTCGGTGCTGGCGCTTGATGAAATTTGTGTGGCGGATATTTATCCGGCTGCCGCCCAAAAATATGCACAGGAGATGACGCAGGAGCTGGGTGTCAGGGTAACCGCCTGCGCCACCAATGAGGAAGCCTGCAAAAATGCCGACGTTATTATCACCGTTACCATTGCGGACGAGCCGCTGGTTATGAAGGACTGGCTTAAACCCGGCTGCACCGTGCTTTCGCTCGGCTCCTTTCAGGAGCTGGACGAGCAGATTCCGCTCACCTGCGACAAGCTTGTGGTGGACAGCTGGGCGCAGAACGCGCACCGCGGCGAGCTGCTCAAGCTGGCGCAGGCCGGACGCATTACGCAGGACAACATCCATGCAGAAATGCCCGACATTGTGGTCGGCCGCAAAAACGGGCGTGAAAACGACGAGGAGATTATCTGCGGGTGCATTATCGGCATGGGCTCCACCGACATAGGCACCGCCGCTATTCTATATCAGGACTATTTTGCGAAGGACGACAGCCTGACCACCTTTGCCATGCGCACCTACAGGTAATGCAACTCAGGTATGATCGCGCCTTCATTTAAATGCTTTGTTTATACTAATATTCTATTAAAAGGTTAAACAGATTGGTGTGCAGCTTTTGCGCTTTACAGAGACGAGGAAGCAGGTGCGCTGGCGCCCGCAAACAACATGAACGACGTAAGGCAGAGAATATGCTGCCAAAACATCAACCTTTAGTGGGAAATTAATATTAAACCAGTTCCAGTATAAGGAGGAAGACCCATGGGCGGCTTGTTCAGCCCGGAGAAATTTATTCAAATTGCGACGGCGTATGCGCCCTATTTTAAGCAGGGCGCCATTTACACCGTCACCCTTGCGCTGGCGGCTATTCTGATGGGATTTGTGTTTGCGCTGGTGATTACCGCCATGCGCATGGGCCGTTTTCGCGTGCTGCGCTGGGTTGCGCTGGCGTACATTGAGATTATCCGCGGCACGCCAATTCTTGTGCAGCTGATGATTATTTACTACGGTGTGGCGACGGTTCTGCCGGTTCCGGCCATTAACCTGTTCGGATTTATCCAAACCGCCATGTTTATCCCCGGCGCCATTGCCGTGGCCTGCAACAGCGCCGCCTATGTTTCCGAAATTATCCGCGGCGGTATTCTGGCTGTGGACGGCGGACAAAACGAGGCGGCCCGCTCGCTGGGCATGACGCCCCTTCAAAGCATGTGGGAGGTCGTACTGCCGCAGGCGGTCAAAAACATTTTGCCGGCGCTCGGCAACGAGTTCGTCATCATTATTAAGGAGTCGTCGGTGTGCATGGTTATCGGCATTCCGGAGCTGATGTATAACACCAACATTGCAAAGGGCGCCACCTTCCGCACAATGGAGCCGCTGGTCATGGCTGCAATTCTGTATTTTCTCATGACCTTTGTCATTTCCAAGCTGATTGCCCATTTTGAGAGGAGGATGCGCCGTGGCGACCGAACCTAATATTTTAGAGGTGCGCGGCCTCTCCAAGCACTACGGCAAGGTTCATGCGCTGACAAATGTCAGTCTGTCAATTGCCAGGGGAGAGGTTGTCGTCATTGTAGGCCCCTCTGGCAGCGGAAAATCCACGCTGCTGCGTTCTTTAAATCTGCTGGAGACGCCCACGGATGGTCAGGTGCTGTTTAACGGTGTCAACATTATGGACAAAAGCGTCAACATCAACGCACACCGGCAGAAAATGGGTATGGTATTCCAGCATTTCAACCTGTTCCCGCACAAGACTGTTTTGGAAAATCTGACGGTTGCGCCGATCAAGGTCAAAAAGCAGCAGCCGGCGCAGGCGCAGCAGCTTGCACGGGAGCTGCTGGCGCGCGTAGGGCTTCAGGACAGGGAAAATGCCTATCCCGCACAGCTTTCGGGCGGGCAAAAGCAGCGTATCGCCATTGTGCGTGCGCTGTGTATGCAGCCCGATATGATGCTGTTCGACGAACCGACCTCCGCGCTCGACCCCGAAATGGTTGGCGAGGTGCTCGACGTCATGCGCGGTCTTGCGCGGGACGGCATGACGATGGTGGTGGTCACGCATGAAATGGGCTTTGCCCGCGAGGTGGGTACCCGCATCGTGTTTATGGATCACGGCGCCATTGTGGAGGAGGACGCCCCGGCTGCGTTTTTTAGCGCACCCAAAGCGCCCCGCCTTCAGGAATTTTTGTCCAAGGTTCTTTAGAATGGTTTTATCTTCATGCCGTTTAAAGACGCATGAAGTGTAAATAGGGTACACCATATTATATCATGGCAAAGGAAGATGAAAATGAAATTGAAAAAAGTATTGGCTCTGCTTCTGGTGCTGGTTTTAGCAATGGGCCTGACCGCCTGCGGCAATGCGTCGAGCAGCCAGCCTTCGTCCGTCGCCGGCGGCGAAAGCGCTTCGGCGTCCGCCCCGCAGGATGCAACGCCCGCCGAGAAGGAGACGATCCTTCTGGGTACCTCTGCAGATTATCCGCCCTACGAGTTCCATAAAATCATCGACGGAAAAGATCAGATCGTCGGCTTTGACATCTCGCTGGCGCAGCTGATCGCCGACAAGCTTGGCAAGCAGCTGGAAATCCGTGATATCCCCTTTGACTCCTGCCTGATTGAGCTGAACACCGACAAGGTGGATTTTGTCATCGCAGGTATGTCGCCCGACGCAGACCGCGACGCCTTCTTTACCGATATTTACTACAAAACAACCCAGTGCGTGCTGGTGCGTAAGGGCGAAGCGGCAACCTATAAAGACGCCGCCTCTCTGGCCGGCAAAACAATCGGTGCGCAGCTTGGCTCCGCGCAGGAAAAGGCCGCAAAGCAGGAGCTTTCCGCAAGTAACCTTGTTTCGCTGCAAAAGGTACCCGATCTGCTGATGGATCTGAGTGTGGGAAAATCGGATGCAGTCGTCATGGAAAAGCTGGTTGCAAAATCCTATCTGGCGTCCAATGACAATATGGAGATTGCGTTTGATCTCGAATACATGACCGACGGCTGCGCCGTTGCCGTCAAGACCGGCAATCAGGCGTTGCTTGACCAGATTAATGCCATTGTGAACGAGGCTCTGGCGGACGGCACGCTTGACCGCTTTATTGATGAAGCCGCACAGCTTGCCGCAGACCAGATGAGCTGACCACACCTAAAAATTATGGCTTGAAAACCGCTATAAGGGTAAAAGAAGACCGGCGCCTAAAAGACGCTGGTCTTCTTTGATAGAGAATCCCCGGCTTTGCCGGGGATATTTATTTTTATAGCCGATTCATTTTAAAGGCGACTTAGCATTAGTGGGCGTATTTTTTGCGTTGCAAGGCGGACGCCGCAGCTGGGCTGGCGTACGGCAAGGTGGGCAAGGCAGCAATGCGGAAAACAGGCCGCCAAAATGGGACGGTCTTCAAGTTGGTGGGCTATGTCGGCGCGAGCCGACGGCGCGCATCAAAAAACCTGCAAATAATGGGCGCAGATAGGCCGCTTGTTAAGACGCTTGTCAAAAAGGTTAGATTCAGGGCTTTAAAGCGGCGCAATTTTTGCTAACTTGAACATTGACTTTTTTGTTTGAAATGTTATAATAAATCCATTCTTTCGATTTAAAGCTTTAAAGCGAAATATTGTTATGAGGAGAATTGATTATGAAAAAGCTTTCAGTACTTATTCTGTCTGTTGCAATAGCTTTGAGTCTGGCAGCCTGTGGCAATACCGCCAGCGAAGTGCCGGCTCCACAAAAACCCGCCGCGTCAGAGTCGCAAAGCACACCGGACGCCGGTCAGGTTTTTCGTGTCGGCATCGTTCAGCTGGTGCAGCACGAGGCGCTTGACGCCGCTACAAAGGGCTTTAGGGATGCGCTCTCTGAAAAACTGGGCGACAAGGTTATATTTGACGAACAAAACGCTTCCGGAGATTCGGCAACCTGCTCCACCATTGCCAATCAGTTTGTTTCAAGCAAATATGACCTGATACTGGGCAATGCAACGCCGGCCTTGCAGGCGGCTGTTTCGGCTACCGATACCATTCCTGTGCTGGGCACCTCTATTACCGACTACGCCACCGCGCTGGATATTGATGACTGGACCGGCGTCACCGGCTACAATGTTTCGGGCACGTCCGATCTGGCCCCGCTTGATAAGCAGGCCGAAATGATTAAGGCGCTTTTCCCCGACGCAAAAAATGTAGGAATTTTGTATTGCTCCGCAGAACCCAACTCCAAATATCAGGCTGAGACGATCAAGACCTATCTGACCGATATGGGCTACGCGATTACCGATTACACCTTTGCGGACAGCAACGACGTGACTGCCGTTACGCAAAATGCCTGCGCCAACAGCGATGTCCTCTATATTCCCACCGACAACACCGCCGCTTCCTGCACCGAGGCCATTAACAATGTTGCAGAGCCTGCCGGTGTTCCCATTGTCTCGGGCGAGGAGGGCATCTGCAGAGGCTGCGGCATTGCAACATTGTCGATCAGCTATTATGACATTGGTTATGCAACAGGCGAAATGGCTTATGATATTCTTGCCAATGGTGCGGATATCTCCACCATGGCGGTTCAATTCGCGTCCGACACCACCTATAAATATATGCCTGACCGCGCTGAAAAGCTCGGTGTAAAAATTCCCGAAAGCTATATTGCCATTGAGAGCAAATAATAGTGCCAAGGCTTTTCGGAACGTTGCAGGGGTGCTGTTAAATAGCACCCCCTCATTTTCACATACATGGTAAAATATGCGGCGGCCCGCCCCTTAACGGGGCTTGTTGGCTTTAATGCGCAAATTACAGCATCCGGCTGCGCATGATATAGTCAGACCAACAGGCAAGCAAGACGAATGGGTTTTGAGTGGTTTGACTGTACGATCCCGATTTTAGGCTTTCGATTAGGAGGAAAAAAGAATGAGCTATTTTACGGCCCTTAACCCACTGAACCTTATAAATGCCATTCCGGGCTGTGTCGCTCAGGGACTGATCTGGGGTATTATGGCGCTGGGTGTTTATGTTACTTTTCGTCTGCTGGATTTTGCAGACCTGACGGTTGACGGCTCGTTTGCGACCGGAGGCGCTGTCACCGTTATGCTGACGCTTGCCGGTTTTCCGGTGCCGGTGGCTTTGTTTATGGCCGTACTTGCCGGTTTAATAGCGGGGCTTGTCACCGGCTTGCTGCATACCGCTTTGGGAATTCCGCCGATTCTTTCGGGAATTTTGACCCAGATTGCGTTGTATTCGGTCAATTTGCACATTATGGGAATGGCCGCCAATCAGGCGATCAGTATTAAAAAATATAAGCTGCTTATTTCGTTGATGCATGTTTCAGGGGCTATTCTGACTGCCGGTCTTTTCGCCGCTGTTCTGATTGCGGTTTTATACTGGTACTTTGGTACCGAACAGGGGTGCTCTATCCGTGCGACCGGCTGCAATCCGGACATGAGTAAAGCCAACAGCATCAACATTAATTTTACCAAGGTTTTGGCCTTGTCCATTTCCAACGGTATTGTCTGCCTTTCGGGCGGGCTTATGGCGCAGTATCAGGGCTTTGCCGACATTAACATGGGGCGCGGCGCCATTGTAATAGGTCTGGCCGCTGTTATAATCGGCGAGGTGTTTGGCGGTTCGCTTTTAAAAAGATTCCCCAATTTTGCGCTCCGCATGGCTTTTGTGGTGCTTGGCGGCGTTATTTATTACATTGTTGTCGGCGTCGTGCTTTGGCTGAAGTTAAATTCTAACGATTTAAAGCTGTTTACCGCCATCATTGTTGCGGTTGCGCTGGCGGTTCCCTATCTGCAGGGGAAAAGCCGCAGCTCCTTCCGACGCACCGCAAAATCGTCTGAAGCAGCGCTAAAAGCGATGTGTGATAAGGGGGCGCTGTAAGTGTTAAAGATTTTTGATATTCATAAGACCTTCAACCCGGGTACGATTAATGAAAAAAGGGCTCTAAACGGTGTGAGCCTGCATTTAAGGCCCGGCGATTTCTGCACCGTTATCGGCGGCAACGGCGCCGGCAAATCGACAACCCTGAATGCCGTTGCAGGGGTGTGGCCTGTTGACAGCGGGGCTATCGTCCTGGACGGGCGAAACATTACCGGCGTGCCGGAGCATAAAAGAGCCGCTTATCTGGGTCGCGTTTTTAAGGACCCGATGACAGGAACCGCCGCGACGATGGAAATTCAGGAGAATCTTGCGCTGGCAGCCCGCCGGGGCAAGTGCCGCACGCTGGGGTGGGGCATCACCAGGCAGGAAAAAGAAAAGTATCACGCCCTTTTAAAAATTCTGGATTTAGGATTGGAAAATCGCCTGACCGCTAAAGTCGGGTTATTGTCCGGAGGACAGCGGCAGGCGCTCACCTTGCTGATGGCCACGCTGCAGCAACCCAAGCTGTTGCTTTTGGACGAACACACGGCAGCGCTTGACCCTAAAACGGCCGAAAAGGTACTGCGCGTTACCGACCAGATTATTACCGATAACCATTTAACGGCCTTAATGGTCACCCATAACATGAAAGACGCCATTGCCCACGGCAATCGCCTGATTATGATGCACGAGGGCAAGGTGATACTGGACATTGCCGGTGAAGAAAAACGCAAGCTGCCGGTGGCTGATTTAATGCACAAATTTGAAATTGTTTCCGGTAAAGAATTTGCCGACGATAAAGCGATTCTGGCATAATACGCAACATTCCCCCGGCTGTGGGCCGGGGGATATTGCTTTTTAGGGATTATGTAACAGGACATTGAATATCTCTGCTCAAAGTGTTAGTGTAGAACTAGCAAAACCAGCTAAACTGTAGGCGGGCAAACAGACTGCCAAGCCTGTTTTGGTTTTCTGTTGCCCTGGCTATAAAATATGCTGACTATATCAGCCATACAGAAGGGAGCCTTTCCATGGTATATTTTGACGATCAGATACAGCTTCTTCAGCAACAAATAGCGCAAAAAAAGCGCGCGGAGCTCAGACTCAAGGAGCTATATGCACAACGAGAAGCACTCAGCGCCAAAGTGGAGGCGCTCGGTAAGAGCAGGCTGGAGGAGCAGGCGGATGTCGACCGTCTGGAGGGGCGCAGTCTGGCGGCCTTCTTCTATGCCGTCATCGGTAAAATGGACGAAAAGCTGGACAAAGAGCGGGAGGAGGCCTACGCAGCCGGCGTTAAGTACGACGTTGCCGCACGGGAGCTTTCCGCAGTTGCGCAGGATATCAGCCGCTACGAGACAGAGCTTGGGCAGCTGCGGGAATGCGAGCGGCAGTATGAAAAAATATTGCAGGAAAAGCTGGGCGCTATAAAGTCGGGCCAGCCGCAGCAAGCTGAGGAAATTTTCCGGACTGAGGAGCGCGTCGCCTATTTGGAAGGGCAGATGACAGAAATTCAAGAGGCCCTTCGCGCCGGTCAGGCGGCGCTTGGCACCGCCGACAGCATTCTGTCCAGCCTTGACAGCGCGCAGGGCTGGGGCACCTGGGATCTGCTGGGGGGCGGGCTGCTTTCAGACCTGGCAAAGCACAGCCATCTGGACGACGCTCAAAAACAGGTTGAGCTCCTGCAGGTGCAGCTGCGCCGTCTCAAAACAGAGCTGACCGATGTGACGATTCGCGCGGATATACAGGTCAGCATTGACGGTTTTCTTGGCTTTGCCGACTATTTCTTTGACGGACTCTTTGCGGATTGGGCGGTACTGGATAAAATCAATCAGTCACAGACGCAGGTGCAAAATACCAGAGATGAGATTAAGCAGGTGACAGACCGCCTGATGGCCATGTCTCATTCCACCGATAAAAACCTTCAAAGTGAGAAAACGAGGCTTAAAGCTTTAATTGTAAATGCGGCAATATAGTTATCTGTATAAGAAGCAGGTGTCTGCACAGGCCATGCCATAGGCAGCGGCCTGAGCTTGTGGAAAGAGTTTTGACTTATGCCAAGCCAAAACTCTTTTTGCTTCTTATTCCAGAAGTATTGAAACTCCATCTCGAATATGGTAATATTTAAAAAGTAATTGGCAATATATTACACTCTAAATAAAGGTTTTACGGAGGCTTTTATGGAAAACAGCCAAATTCTTCGCCATGTTGACCACACACTTTTAAAAGCGGTCTCCACATGGTGCGACATTCAAAAACTGTGCGATGAGGCTATTCTGTATCAGACGGCTTCGGTCTGCGTGCCGCCGTCCTATATTGCGCGCATTCATCAGGCTTACGGAGATAAAATCAATATCTGCACCGTTATCGGGTTTCCTTTAGGCTACAATACGACCGAGACAAAGGCTGCGGAGGTTAAGCAGGCTATTTCTGACGGCGCAAACGAGGTTGACATGGTGGTCAATCTCGGCGATGTTAAAAATGGCGATTTTGACAAGGTTACCGCTGAAATTGCGGTGCTCAAAAAAGCCGCAGGCGACAAAATTCTCAAGGTTATTATCGAAACCTGTTATCTGACCGAGGAAGAAAAGATTGCACTATGTGCGTGTGTGACTCAAGGCGGCGCCGATTATATCAAAACCTCCACCGGCTTTGGTACCGGCGGGGCAACAAAGGCAGATGTGCAGCTGTTTAAAAAGCACATCGGTAAAAACATTAAAATAAAAGCCGCCGGCGGCGTCAAAACCAAGCCGGATCTTGAAATGTTTTTAAACGCAGACTGCGAACGGATTGGTACAAGCTCGGCAATCGCCATTTTAAGTCAAGGTACGGTTGACTCTTATTAAAAGCACAGGATACTCACGCCTGCTCTGCCACCGGCTGCAAAACCATCACGGGAGATTTATTGCCACATAATTTTTGTCCGGATGCTCCGAATATAAGGTTAATTATTAAGCCGTCAGGCTAATAATAGTAAAATTTTGGAGGAAAAAAGAATGAAAAGAATAGCAGCAATCATTATGAGCGTCGTTCTTGCATGCGCTTTGGTGGCTTGCGGTTCGCCTAAGCCCGCGCCGGCTTCAGAGTCTGCGCCCGCGTCGTCAGCGGCGCCTGCAAAGTCTGAGGAAGGCAAATTTGAGCTTGCGCTTATCACCGATCTTGGAACGATTGATGATAAGTCCTTTAACCAGGGCTCCTGGGAAGGCTTGAAGAAGTATGCCGAGGAGCACAACATTACACACAAATACTACAAGCCCACCGAAAAGAGCACCGACGCTTACCTATCGGCGATTGAGCTGGCCGTTAAGGGTGGGGCAAAGGCGATTGTGACACCGGGCTTCCTGTTTGAAGAGCCGGTATTCATCGCGCAGGCAACCTACCCCGATGTAAAATTTATTCTCATCGACGGCAATCCCCATAACGAGGACTACTCGGAATTCCGTACCGACAGCAACACCGTCGGCATTCTGTACGCCGAAGAACAGGCCGGCTATCTCGCGGGCTATGCGGCGGTTAAGGACGGCATGACCAAGCTTGGCTTTATCGGCGGCATGGCTGTTCCGGCCGTTGTACGTTTCGGCTATGGCTACATTCAGGGGGCCGACGCCGCCGCGCAGGAGCTTGGCGTTAAGGTTTCGATGAATTACCATTATACCGGCGGCTTTGACGCCACCCCCGAGGCTCAGACGCTGGCCGCTTCGTGGTATCAGAACGGCACCGAGGTTATTTTTGCCTGCGGCGGGGCTGTCGGCAACTCGGTTATGGCGGCTGCGGAGCAGGCAAAGGGCAAGGTTATTGGCGTTGACGTTGACCAGTCGGGTGAATCCGCTACGGTTATTACCTCCGCTATGAAGGGGCTTGGCGTATCGGTTTACGACATGCTCAAGGCCTTTTATGACGGCTCCTTCCCGGGCGGTCAGGGCCTGGTATTCAACGCGGCCAACGACGGCGTCAGCCTGCCGATGGCCAGCTCCAAATTTGCAAAATTTGCACAGGCCGATTATGACGCGCTCTTCAAAAAGCTGGCCGCCAACGCAATTGATATCACCAAGGATACAGACAAGAACGGCAAAACAATCGAAATTACGGATTTAAAAACAGCGGCGGTTGAAACCACTTTTGTCGGTTAACAGAACCTTTTTTATCGTTTTTATGGGAAGGAGCTCCCGCAGAATGGGCGCCGGGCTCCTTCCCGTTTTTCTATAGCCGGAATGTCGAATCACCACGGAAACCGCTTTAATCTAAGTGAAAACGTCAGAGGTGACAACATGGACTATATTATTGAAATGATTGGCATTACAAAGGTGTTCCCCGGTATCATTGCAAA
>JAEWYJ010000017.1 GCA_023395695.1 Bacillota bacterium
TTTCCAAGAGCTGGGACAAGGACCTTTTTGAAAAGGTTAAGGCTCTGGGTTGATTTTCGGCTAATCTTGTACCGTTGACGTTTGATACGGGGCATATCATACCGATATGCCCCGTATTCTCAAAAAGCGTCTTTATTTCCAACATCCCGGATCAGGAAGGATGATCGTATTGAAAAAAGCCATTCTCTGGCTGCGCGACTGCGTGGAAATCTACATTCCGGTAATCGCCTTTTTAGCGCTGTTCGCCGTCTTTGTGTTACAGATTTTTTTCCGCTATATTATCCGCAACCCCCAGCCCTGGTCAATGGAGGTCACCTCCATGTGCTATGTGTGGGTCGTGCTGCTCGGCGCCTGCTACGCGCAGCGCAAGCGTTCGCACGTAACCTTTACGCTTATTTATGACGCACTGCCCGTCAGGCTAAAATCCTTTACAGCCTTTCTGGGCAATCTCATTATCTTTGTGGCGCTTGGCGCTTCTGTCCTGCCCACCTGGGATTATATTAAATTTATGAAGGTTCAAAAGTCCAGCGTGCTCAAGGTGGGGCTCAACTATATTTTTGCGCCCTACATGGTTTTTCTGCTGCTGATGCTGCTGTACATCGGCATTGAGCTGTATCAGGATTTTATGGTGTTTTCAGGGCTTGGGGGCCAACAGGCCGAAGAGCGCCTGCTGCATGACAATAAACCGGCCTATGAAGAGGCCATTGAACAGGCAAACAAGGAGGGACTGGAATGAATCTCGCACTTTTCGTCTTTTTTTTAATTTTTATTCTCATGTTCCTTTTAAGAATGCCAATCCCGCTCGGCATGATTTCGGCCTGTACCTTTTACTTTTTAATTAACGGTACCAACGTTAAAATGGTGGCGCAGCAAACGCTGGGCATGCTGTTTTCCAACTATACCATCATTGCGGTTCCACTGTTTATCTTTGCCGCCAACGTTATGAACTCCGGCAAAATTACCGAAATGATCTTCGGCTTTTCAGAGGGTATTGTCGGGCGCTTCCGCGGCGGTTTGGGTCATGTTAACGTGCTGGCCTCGCTGATTTTTTCGGGCATGACCGGCTCGGCCATCGCCGATGCCGCCGGGCTGGGTAAGATGGAAATTGAGGCGATGCGTCAGGAAGGCTATGACGATGGTTTTTCCTGCGCCATAACAGCCGCCTCGGCCACCATCGGCCCTATTTTTCCGCCCTCTATTCCCATGGTCATCTATGCAATGCTGTCCGGCGCTTCCATAGGCGCGCTGTTCATGGGCGGCATGGTACCCGGTGTGCTGCTGGCCATCGCACTGATGGTATATATCGCCATCATTGCCAAAAAGCGCAATTATCCGCGTAGCGCTGTTTTTGTACTCCGCGATTATCTCATCTACTGTGTCAGGGCAATCCCCGCCATTTTAACGCCCGCTATCCTTTTAATAGGCATTTATACCGGTATTATGACCCCCACCGAGGCCGGCGCCGTGGCGGGCTTTTATGCCATGCTTATCGCAATATTCGCTTACCGCGTTCTGAGCTGGGATGCCTTTAAGCAGGTGCTGGTCGACACGGTGCAATCTACCGGCACAACCTCGCTCATGGTCGGGTCTGCCACCGCTATCTCCTACATCGTTGCACGTGAGCAGATTGCCGTCCGGCTGGGCGACTTTATTCTTTCGCTGACCAGCAATCCCTATGTTTTTCTGATTATTGTTAACGTTGCACTACTTGTTTTGGGTATGTTCATCGATACCTCGGTCATTCAGGTTGTGTTTATTCCAATTATGCTGCCGCTGGTCAATCAGCTGGGCATAGACCTTGTGCACTTTGGCGTTGTGGTGGTATTCAATATGATGATCGGCCTTTCCACCCCGCCGTTTGGCATGCTGCTGTTTATTACCAGCGGCATCTCCGGCACACCGCTCAAATACGTCGTCAAAGAGATTTTGCCGATGATTGTCGTCATGCTGATTGTGCTGATAGTCATTACCTATATTCCCAACACTATTCTGTTCCTGCCAAGAATGTTGCTCGGCTATACGGGTTAAAACGCTTGACCTCCCGCAATGCCGGTATATAATAATATTTTGAGGTGATTTTTATGGCATTTCAGATTCACGGCGGCGTTTGGCCGACGATGATTACCCCCTTTACCGAAGACGGCAAAATTGATTTTGCCACCGCTCAAAAGATGGTGGACTGGTACGCTCAAAAGGGCTGCAACGGTATTTTTGCGGTCTGCCAGTCGAGCGAAATGTTATTTTTAACCCCGCAGGAAAAGGTTGACCTCGGTAAAGCTGTATTTGAGGCGGCCGACGGCCGGCTGCAGGTCATCGCTTCGGGCCACACCGCGACCGATCTGCCCACCCAGCTCAAAGAAATTGAAGCGATGATGAAAACCGGCGTGGAGGCTTATGTGCTGGTTTCCAACGCGCTTGACCCTCAAAACGAGGGCGACGACGTCTTTTTGAAAAACTTTGAAGCGACAGCGCAGGCCTTCCCGGAGGTGGATTTTGGCATTTATGAGTGCCCCATGCCCTACAAACGGCTTGTTTCGCTCAAGGCCCTGCATGAACTGGCGCATGGCGGCAGGCTGGTGTTTCTGAAGGATACCTGCTGTGATTTTGAACTGATTCGCGAGCGTATCAAGGCGGTGGAAGGTACCCCTCTAAAGCTCTTTAACGCCAACGCGGCTTCGTTCTACGACAGCTTTATGCACGGCGCGGCCGGCTATAACGGCATTATGGCCAACTACCACCCGCAGCTTTATAAATTTGTGGTGGACAATGCCCGTAACCCCGAAAAAGCTGAGGAAGCCAAGCTGATGGCCGACCTGCTCACCGAATTTGCAATGATTGAGATGCGCCTCTACCCCGTCAGCGCAAAATACCACATGAACCTTGCGGGTATTCCGATGAGCCTGCTTTCCAGAAGCTCAGACCGCAGCCGTTTTGATAAAAACGCGCGCATGGAGGTTGACAGCCTGTTCGCGCTTGAAGAATACCTTAGCAAAAAGTTGGGCCTTTAAGGAGCTGTTCGCATGAAAAAACCAAAAATCCTTGTAGTCGGCAGTCTTGTCATGGATATGATTGTTTCGACTGAGCGCTTTCCCAATGCGGGTGAAACGGTATTGGGAAGCGGCTTTAGCACCGCTCCCGGCGGCAAGGGCGCCAACCAGGCCGTACAGGCCGCCAGACTTGGCGCCGGTGTTACAATGGTTGGCAAAGCCGGCAACGACGCATTTGGCGACCAGCTTATCCAAACGCTGAAGGCCGCCGGCGCCGACACCCGGTATGTGCTGCGCACCGACGCCGCGGCTACCGCCGTAGGCAATATTTTGCTCACCCGGCAGAACGGGGTAACGCTCAATAACCGCATTATTGTTGTTTCGGGCGCAAATATGACAATAACGCCAAACGATATTCTGTTTTTAGAGCAGCAGATTGCGCAATACGATATTCTGATGCTTCAGCTGGAGATTCCGATGGCTATTGTCGAGCTGGCCGCGGAGATTGCACACAAAAACGGCGTGCCGGTTATGCTCAATTCCGCGCCCTCCGCACCGCTTTCCGACACGCTGCTGTCACATTTAACCTACATTTCGCCCAACGAATATGAGGCGGCCGATCTCACCGGTATCACCATTCGGGATCAGGATGGCGCGCTCAACGAAAAAAATCTCAGGGCCGCGGTGGCCGCCCTGCATAAAAAAGGCGTAAAAAAAGTCATTATCACGCTGGGGGACAACGGCGCGGTTGTGTCAGACGCCGCCACCGGCACGTTTGTGCTCCGGCCCTGTGTACCCGGCGTCATCGTCGCCGACCCTACGGCGGCGGGCGACTCGTTTGTCGGCGCCTTCTGTGCCGGTGTCTGCGCGGGACTCACCGACGAGCAAGCGCTGCTGCTGGCTAATCATACGGCCGCTATCACCGTCTCGCGCATGGGGGCCATGCCTTCGCTGCCTACGCTCGACGAGGTGCTGACCGCCATGCAGGCCCGCCGGTTTGACGATTTTCCGCCCGATTTGCTGGGCGCATTAAAAGGAGATGACTGACATGTCCGAAGCTGCAAGCCGGGCACTGGGGATATTTCGAAACAGCGCCAGTGCGGAGTTTAACAAATTTTTAGAGACTGTCACCGCCGAATCGCTGGGCGGCGCAGTCGGCTTGATACAAGCCTGCGAGGCCGCCGGCGGCCGAATTCATATCACCGGCATCGGCAAGCCCGGGCATGTCGCGGCTTACATGGCCTCGCTGCTCTCCTCCACCGGAACACCCACCTATTTTTTACACGGCACCGAGGCGGTGCATGGCTCCTGCGGGCAGCTTGTGACAGGCGATGTCGTCATCTGCATTTCCAACAGCGGTCAGACCGTCGAGCTGCAGGCCACGGTCAACGCCATTCATGCCAACGGCTGCAAGGTGATCGGCGTAACCGGCAACCCCGGCTCGTGGCTGGCACAAAACAGCGAAGCCGTGCTGTTCGCGGGCGTCGGCGCTGAGGGCGGCCCCTTAAACCGCGCCCCGCGCAATTCTATTCTGGCTGAAATTTATGTGCTTCAGGCGCTTTCGGTCATGCTGCAGGCTGACCGCGCCCTGACGCCCGAGCAATACGTATGCAGACACCCGGGCGGCGCGCTTGGCCAACTGCGCACAAACGAAAGATAAGGGGGTTACGATATGCGCAAACAAGGCTGTATTAACCCCCAAATTATGAAAACACTGGCGCTGTGCGGGCATGGCGACAAAATTCTGATCGCCGACGGCAACTATCCGCTCGATGCCAAATCCGGCGTGAGCGAGAAGGTTTATCTCGGCGTTTCGGCTGGCATTCCAACCGTAACGGCGGTGCTCGACGCACTGCTGTGTGAGATCAACGTTGAAAAAGCCGAGGTCATGTTGCCGGAAGACGGCAGCACACCCGATATTTTTGGGGAATTTTCCGACCGTCTCGGCGGGGTGGCGCTCGATGGCCTCAGTCGCTATGAATTTTACAGCGCCTGCGGCGAGAATTGTGTGCGTCTGGCAATCTCCACCGGCGAAAAACGTGTTTACGCCAATATTCTGATTACCGTGGGGGTAGCATAATGATTTATGACTATTTGGCAAATGCCGAAAAATACGAGGGTCTCAGTGCCGGGATTGCCGCGGGCTTTGCCGTGCTGCAGGACCGCGACCTGACCGCGCTTGAGCCTGGGGACTACCCTATTTTCGGCGACGGCATAATCTTAAAAATTCAAAGCTACAACACCAAGCCCGCCGAACAGGCGCGGCTGGAAGCACATCGCCGCTATATTGATATTCAATGCATCGTTTCCGGTGAGGAGAAAATTGCCGTTCTTCCGCTCGACCGGGCCGGGGACGAGCTGGAGGCACACCCCGAAAGCGACCTCTGGTTCTACGCAGGCAGCGCAGACGCTTTAACCCTCAGGGCGGGGCAATTTATGCTGCTGCTCCCCGGTGAAGCCCATGCCCCCTGCATTGCGGTCGACCAACCTACGCCTGTAAAAAAAGCGCTGGTCAAGATCGCCCTCGATTACGAACCGTAAAATGACCGTTTCTTTTCTTTTTCTTTTTCATTTTCCTTTTTAAAATCCAAAGCGCCATGCTGTTACGCATGGCGCTTTGGATTTTAAAGGAACCGCATTATATAGCCGACTAGCGGTTCACCATTAATTTTTTAAACGCAGCCTGAAGCTGTTCAATGGTCATGACATACATATCAAATTCATCCGAGATCATGTCGTAAGAGGCTCTATACCACGAGCCTTGACGATAACGCATTTCATCAGGTGTAATCCACACAATATGCTTGAATTTGCGTTTGATATCGTGCAGCCAGTCCATACCGCTTTTACCGTAGTAACGGTCTGTCAGCTCATACGGCGACATTTCGGCATCGCCAAAAATGATGGTCTTATAATTGCCGGTCAGCTCAGACAGCACGTGCTCGGTCTCTATTTTGTCGTGGTAACGCATCTCCGGAGAGGTGTAAAGGTATTTGCTGATACAGTTGTGAAAGTAATAGATGCGCAAATCTTTAAAATGATTGGATTGATGCACCGCCGAAAACAGCTCGGCGCAGAGCTTGCGGTGTTCGTCCATTGAACCGCCCGAATCCATCAGCAGCAGCAGGCGCACCGAATTTTTGCGGGGACGCTTATAAACAATTTTCAGCTGGCCCGCATTGTCACAGGTGTTCTGTATCGTTTCGTCAAGATCCAATTCGTCCCGAGGCGCGTCGTCAAGGTTTGAAAACTGCCGCAGCTTGCGAAACGCCAATTGCAGCTGCCGCGGGGTAATAACGGTGTCCTGCCTGAAGTCGGCAAACTCACGTTCGCCCATCACCTCAAAGGCACGGCGGTGCACCGACTGCCCGCCCACCCGGATGCCGGTGGGACTGTTGCCATTGTTGCCGAACATCGACATGCCGCCCGTACCAATCCAATAGCTGCCGCCGTTATGCTCTTCCTTCTGCTCAAGCAGTCGCTCGGCAAACATACGGCGCACCTCGTCAAGCTCGCGGCGCAGATTATCCCGCGCTGTGTCCGGATCATAGTTGTCGGGTGTTTGCAGGGGCTTGTTCAGCCAGTTTAAAAGCTCGGCCGGCAGCGGGTCTTTGCTTTGCTCAATCACATTGTGAAAAAACTCTAAAAACGTTTTGTGATAGTCAAAATAATCGGCCTCGCTCTTGATAAGCACCGACCGGCAAAGGAAATAAAACTCCGACAGGCCGGAGCTTCCCAGCCCCTTATCAAGGGCCTGCATGAGCGTCATCCACTCGTTTAACGAAATATCCAGCCCTTTTGCACGCAGCAGGGCAAAAAAAGCCGTAAACATCAGTATATCCCCCGCTTATCGGCGGATGCGGCGCGCGCGCTCCACCGTGTCCAGATCTTCGTTCTTTTTAAGCAGTACACCGGCGAACGGCAGATCCTGTTCAATTCTTTCAGGCGCAATTCCGCTGAGGGTCAGCGCGCGAATCCAATCCACAAGCTCAGAGGTGGCGGGCTTCTTCTGCAAAGCAGGCAGCTGCCGGATGCGGTAAAAAGCTGCCAGCGCAGCATTGAGCACATTCTGCTCAAGGTTCGGAAAATGCACTCGGACAATTTCGGCCATCAGCTCCTGACTTGGGAACTCAATATAATGGAAAACACACCGGCGCAAAAAGGCGTCGGGCAGCTCCTTTTCGGCGTTGGAGGTAATGATAACCACCGGCCGCTTCCGGGCCGTGACGGTCTCGCCCGTTTCCGGAATGTGGAACTCCATGCGGTCCAGCTCCCAGAGCAGGTCGTTGGGGAACTCGATATCGGCCTTGTCAATCTCGTCAATCAGGAGGATGATATCCTCCTGCGCCTCGGCTAAAAATGCTTCTCCGAGCTTGCCGAGCTTAACATAACGCTTGATATCCGACACGTCCGCACCGCCGAACTGGCTGTCGTACAGCCGCTGCACAACGTCGTAAACGTACAGGCCGTCCTGCGCCTTGGTCGTGGATTTAATATTCCAGATAATCAGGCGGCGGTTTAACGCATTGGACACCGCCTGAGCCAGCATGGTTTTGCCGGTGCCCGGCTCGCCCTTTATCAGCAAAGGCTTTTCAAGCGCCATGGCAATATTGACAGCACTCATAAGCTGCTCGGAGGCAACGTAGTCCCCGGCAGATTCAAAACGCTTAACAGCGGTATTTTCAGACATTGATAACGCCCACTTTCTTTATATATCAGTTACAGCAACACTAGTAAAATATCATATTCTTATTATTGGCGTAAACACCAAAATGAATATTTAAGAATTACAAACAATTATTAGGTATTATTTACTCGAATATCTTGATATTATATCAAAATTTATGCTATACTGCAAGCTGGTAATTTCGTTAATATCGCAAAAAAATCAGCATAATTTACAATTGAACAAGAGGCTATTTATTTATGTTATCTCAAAAACGTCAATTATTCAATATGCCAAAGATCGGCATGCGCAACCTTAAAACAGCCATTGCCGCCACCCTGTGCGCACTGCTTTACGCAATTGTCGACCGCAACCCCACTTTTGCCTGCATGAGCGCGGTGTTTGCCATGAACACAAACCTGCAAAGCTCCTGGAAAACAGGCGGCAACCGGTTATGGGGCACCATTATCGGCGGCTTTACCGGCATGTTGTTTTTCTATTTTTTCAAGTCCTTTTCGGTATTTTTCCCCCGCTCCGGGCTGCTCTCGGAATCATTCTTTTTGTTTAGG
>JAEWYJ010000066.1 GCA_023395695.1 Bacillota bacterium
CGGCTATATAGCCGGAAGCGGGCGCGTCTTGTTTTGCAGGGCACTAAAAATGCGCCAAGCCGGTGCTTTATAATCATACCACCAGCAAAACGATACAGGATTGGAAAAGCTGTTTGGTGGCTGACTATAAAGTCCGGCCGTTGCCCTCAGTGCCGTTTTGACCATAGAAAGCCACCTGCGACCTATGCTATTGTGTAAATGCGAAGAAGCGGGGCAGCGGCGGCTGTTTTGCTTCTTTGCGCCAATTTATACCGAAGGGAGATGGCAGGATGCCAAAAAAACGACCGGACGGCGGCGCAAAAAAAGAGACGGCGACCGCCGACGAGGTGCTGCGGGAACTGACCGACATAGGGCTGGGGCGCAGGGCCTTTGCGGCGACCGACCGTCAGGGCAATACGGTGGAGAACACCGCCAGTGTGCCCGAGCGCATCCGCGCGCTGGAGCTGCTTGCAAAGTACCATAAGCTGACAGGCGCGTCGGCGGATCTGTCGGCGGCCCAGCCGGTGAAGATTGTCGACGACATTGCCGAGCGGCTTGCGCAGTCCTCCAGCCTGACAAAAGTCGGCGACGCCGATGAATGAGATCAGGCTCAGCGCGTGCATGGCCACCGCGTTTGACGGGCTGCATGAGGACATCCGCACAGGGGCGCATACCCATTACTGGCTTAAAGGCGGGCGCGGTTCTACAAAGTCCTCCTTTATCAGTCTGGAGCTGCTGCTCTGTCTGATGCGCGATGCAGAGCAGGGCCGGGATACGCACGCCATTGTGCTGCGACGCTATTCGGTGACGCTGCGCGAGTCGGTGTTTGCACAGCTGCTGTGGGCGATTGGGGTGCTGGGTGTGCAGACGCTGTGGGAGCCGTCCCTCTCGCCCTTAAAGCTGACCTATCTGCCCGGCGGGCAGAGTATTCTGTTCCGGGGGCTGGACGACGCGGCCAAGCTTAAGTCGGTCAAGGCCGAGCGCGGCTACATGAAGTACGCGTGGTTTGAGGAGGTTAACGAGCTGGAGGGGACGGAGAAAATCCGCAGCGTGCTGCAGTCGGTAAACCGGGGCGGGGCGCAGTTTATCAACTTTTATTCCTTTAACCCGCCTAAGTCTCCGGGGGAGTGGATTAACCGCGAGGTGCTGGAAGCATCGCTCAGGGCCGACACGCTGGTGCATCACTCCGACTACCGTAGCGTGCCGCCTGAGTGGCTGGGCGCACAGTTTCTGGCTGAGGCCGCGCATCTTTTGCAGACGCGGCCCGAGGCCTACCGCCACGAGTATTTGGGCGAGGCCGTGGGCAGCGGCGGCGAGGTGTTTAAAAACGTGACGCTGCACGTACTTACCGAGCAGGAGATCAGACGGTTTGACAACCTGCGCCGGGGCATTGACTGGGGCTACGCCGCCGACCCGTTTGCGTATAACACCTGTCACTTTGACGCGGCGCGCCGGCGGTTGTACCTGTTTTTTGAGCTGCATGCGCTGCGCATTTCAAACCGGGCGGCGGCCGCGCAGATTAAGCGCGAGGCCGGCGCGGCCCGGATAGTCTGCGATTCGGCCGAGCCTAAGAGCATCGACGAGATGCGCGACTGGGGCCTGCGGGTGGCGGGGGCCAAAAAAGGCCCTGACTCGGTGGCGTATGGCGTCAAATGGCTCTCGGATCTGGAGGAAATTATCATCGACCCCGTCCGCTGCCCGGAGTCGGCCCGGGAGTTTTGCAGCTATGCGATTGGCCGCGACCGCGAGGGACGGTTGCTCTCGCAGTACCCCGACCGGGACAACCACCACATAGACGCCGTGCGCTACGCCTGCGAGGGAGATATGGCAAGGCGCGGGGTAAGGGTTTGAGGCCGGCAAGACCAAAGCAAAGGGATGCGCCGTCCCCCTGCGGTGCGGGCTTTTCTGCCAATTTAAAGGGCTGTGGTGCGGGTTATCGCACAGCGGGGCCGGGGCAAGGGGCATTCTTAAAAGTCTGCAGCTTTGGTGTGTGCGGCGCCCACAGCCCGTCGCGGCGTTAAAAACACTTGGAATACATCCAATATTCCTGCATTTTTTGCCGTGCATTGAATTTTGTTGCGTGTATCCCCCGTTATTTTTAACTTTTAAGAAACGCCCCGGCGACAAACGCAAACAAATGTACCATTATTTAAGGAGGCTACTATTATGCCAAAGCTACTCACCAGGCTGCTGCGCGAGACACAGGACGCCTATGCCGGGCGTTTGGCGCAAAGCGCTGAATCGCGCCGTTATTACAATAATCAAAGCGCCGTCTGCCGCACCGGCGCCGCTGCCATTGCCGAGGTTAACGGCTATTTGCGAAAGCTTGGCAAAAACCCGCTGCACTCGGCGGATAACCGTATTCCGACCAACTGGCACCGCATTCTTACCGACCAGAAGGTCGGCTATCTGCTGACCTACCCGCCGCAGCTTGATGCACCCGGCAATGCGCCTGCCGCCGCCGCGCTGCAACAAGCGCTTGGCGCCGACTACCCCAAGGTTGCAAAGCTTTTGGCGGTGGAGGCTACCAACTGCGGCGCGGGCTGGCTGGCCTACTGGTATGGCGAAAACGGCGCATTCTGCTACTGGCCGGTGCCGCCTGAACAGATCCGCGCGGTATACGACCCGGGCTCTATCCGGCCGAAGCTGCAATATTTAATTCGCAGTGTGCGCGCAGCCGACGGTAAAACAACGCGGCACGAGCTTTGGACCGACCGCGACGTCACCTACTATACCGCCGGAGAAAACGGTGTGCTTGCGCGTGACCCTGCAATGGGCGAAAACGGCGTCATGCCCCACCGCTACGGCGCTATTCCGTTTATAGAATTTAAAAATAACGGCGACGCCACCGGCGATTTGCCAATGTACCGCGCGCTTATTGACGCCATCGACAAGCTCGTCTCCGGCTTTGCCAACGATATCGACGACATGCAGGAGATTATATGGGTCATCAAAAACTATGCGGGTGAAACGGCCGAGATGGACTACGACCGCGACGGAAACCCCGTCCCGCGGGAGCTTGACCTGCTGCAAAAGCTTAAGACCAAAAAGCTGGTCAGCGTTGACGGCGACGGGGGCGTTGACACGCTGCGCGGCGAGATTCCGTATGAGGCGCGCTGCGCGTTTTTGGATATTCTGACCCGGCAGCTTTACGTCTCAGCCATGGCGGTTAATCCCTTTCCCGATACGGTGGGGCAGGCCAGCGGTGTTTACATCGACTTTTTGTATTCGCTGCTGGAACTAAAGGCCGGGCTGATGGAGACGGAATTTCGCAGTGGCTTTGATGCGCTGGCGCAGGCCGTGCTGCGCTGCCGCAGCCTGCCCGGGACGCCGGTGGAACAGGTTTGGACCCGCAACCGCCCCCGCAACGAGGCGGAGGTGGTGCAGATGCTGCGCGACACCGACCCGGCGGTGCTCTCAAACGAAACCAAAACCAAGGCGCATCCGCTGACCGAGAGCTGGCAGCAGGAGCGTGCGCGCATTGCACGGGAAAAAACGGAACAATAAGTCCAAGGCCCCATTGCGTTTTCTGCGGTGGGGCCTTGGACTGTTTTAGGGGCTTATACGCGTAGGGGATTAAAACAATCGACGGCTTGACAGCTATTTTCCAGCCATTTGTTGTTCTTGTCGTTGGCAGATGGCGCTTTGCCTGCCTGCTCTTGCTCAAATGCTCAAAAAAGCGCACGCCGATTCTGTTTACCTGTTTAACCGGAACGCGTGTTATTCATTGCAGGGCAGTAATTCCAGCAGGCGGCGCACCGCGCCGGTGGGAAAATCCGACGCTAAAGGTGCTTCGAGCAGCGCCAGCAGCAGGTCGCGGGTGTTTTTGCTCTGCGGCAGCATATAGCCTGCCTCGCGCAGCAGATCCTCGGCCATGAGGCGGTTGGACTTTTCCACCGCCTCGGCCAGCTGCCGCAGAACCGGGCTCTGGGACTGCGTACGGATTTTACGCGCAAGCTTTTCCTGCTGGGCCTTGCTCTGGGCGAGGGCGCGCAGCGCGTCGGTGACGTTTTCGGCCTTGGGCTGCTGGGGCGGGAGCGTCAGCGGCACCATTGAGATGGCGCCGGAGGGGCAGGCGTCGGCGCAGGCGCCGCAGCCGATGCAGGCGGCGCGGTCGATGACGCTGTTTTCGGTGTCCGACGCACCGGTTGGGCAGACGTAAAGGCACAGGCAGTCCTTCGTGCACAGACGCAGATTTCTGACGGCGATTCTTTTGGTGGTCATGACGCGTTACCTCCTCTCAACCTTGGCGATTTTCCAGCTTGGCACCTTGCAGACGGGGCAAAGCTCGGGCGGGGCGTCCCCAACGTAAACAAAGCCGCAAATCTCGCAGACGTAGACGTTGGTGCCCCGTAAAAAGCCGTCGCCCTCGGCCGCGTAGCGGGCGAGCAGCGCGTTGAGAATGCGCGAGACCTTTTCGCTCCAGACCAGCGCGCGCAGCGCGCCGCGGTCGGGCTTTTGCAAGGCTGCCGCATGGGCGGCCGTAAAGCCGCTTTCAAGGTCGCGCTGCACCAGAGCCAGCAGCGCGGCGGTACCGCTCTCGGCCCCGTCGGGCGTTCTGTCTCTGAAAAAGTCGGCAAGCTGGGTAAAAAGTGCCGACTCCTCTGCTAAGTACTGTTTTTCGCAGCCGCGCGCCAGATTGGAGCACAGCGCCGACAGCTCGCCGACGGTCAGCTCGCGCAACGGATCAGTGTGCGGGTAGGACGCAGTCTGGGCGGGTGTGGCTTTGGCGGGCTGCGGCTGCTTTGGCTCAAACATCGGTTTGGGTGCGCCGCAGATGGGGCAGACCCAGCTGTCGGGAATATCCTTCCAGCGGGTGCCGGGGGCAATGCCCGCGTCGGGCGCGCCGGTGGCTTCGTCGTAGGTAAAGCCGCAGACGGTGCAGGTGTAAGCGTCGGCTGTGGGCAGGGCCTCGGGCTGCGGTGCGGCGGCGGGTTGGGGCGCGGCGTCCTCCAGCAGCTCAAAGAGTGCTTTCGGCGCGCCGCACAGGGGACATCGCCAGCTGTCGGGAATATCCGCCCAGCGGGTGCCGGGGGCAATGCCCGCGTCGGGCGCGCCGGTGGCTTCGTCGTAGGTAAAGCCGCAGACGGTGCAGACGTATTTTCTCATGCTGTTACCTCCCTGACTGATTTTGAATGCTATAGGCGGCTGGCTTAAAAAGCATACGGTTTCCTGGCGGGCGTATTTGCCGTACCGCTGCATGGTCTCCCTGCGTCCGATGCTCTGAAGCACAAATTTTTATACCATATCAAGCGCAGGACACAGGGGCCTGATGCCTGCCGGAATCTCCGCTGCCTGAAAAATGCGACCGCGGGCGGCGCAAAACTCTGCGCTGCCCGCGGCAAAGGGAGATGCGGCAAATTGCAGGGCGGCTTTTAAGCCTCCAGCTCGAACTCGCTTTTGCCGACGCCGCAGGCGGGGCAGACCCAATCCTCGGGGACGTCCTCCCACTTGGTGCCGGGGGCGACGCCGTTGTCGGGGTCGCCGGCCGCCTCGTCATAAACATAGCCGCAAATTGTACAGACATATTTTTTCATTGTTGGTACCTGCCTTTCGATTTTTAAATGCGGGATGGGAATATAAAAACCACAAAACAGCCGGGCCGCCTGTGTGGGGCCGCCCGCAGCCGTACGGGCTTTTGACAGATTGAAATTGATGCATAAGGCGCAGCTGTTGGTGCAAGCTGTTGGTATCTGCGAGCGGATGCGGATACCGCAGCACCCCGCTTTTACCCGGAAAAGGAGCTTGTTCTTATCATACCACAAGTTGCGCCGGTTTTCTCGTAACCCAGTCACAATTTATGATAAAAATTATTAAAAATATGCCATATATCAACCTGTAGTGGCGATGTCTGACAGTCAAAATGGCAAAATTAACGAAATTGCTACCAAAAACATGGCGGAAAACGCAGATTGCATTGACGTGTTCGATTTAAAGTGCTAAAATAACCTGTAAAGCTATTAATGTACCCCCTAAGGAGGAATCCGCATGCCGGAAAATAAGCCGCTGCTCTCGGCGAGTGAGCAAAGCGCGCTGGAGCAAAAGGCGCAGCAGCTGCTCGAAGAAAAGGACTCGGAGGCCAGAACCCGGACCTATACCGGCCCGTTTGCCGGTGTGGTGACGGCGCTGCTAGTGTGCTGGACCGTTTTTCAGCTCTATTATAACACGGTTGGCGCCATGAGCGCGATTAATTTGCGCGCTTTTCACTGCATTTTTTTACTGTGCTTCACATTTTTGCTTTTCCCCGCGGCAAAGCGCGAGCGGCGCATGCGCACGCTGCCCCCGGTGTGGGATATGGCGCTGATTGCGCTGTCGGCGGGCACCTTCGGCTACCTTATTTTAAACTATACGCGCTTTGCCGCCACCGGCGGGCGTGGCACCCAAACCGACCTGATTGTGGCGGGGCTGGCGTTGCTCGTCGTGTTTGAGGCGGCGCGCCGCGCTTCGGGTAATCTGGCGTTTTTGGCGCTCGGCTTTCTGGCCTATAACTTTTTAGGGCAATATATTCCGGGGCGGCTGGGGCACAACGGCTTTACGCTCAAGCGCGTGCTGCTGACGCAGTTTTGGGGCACGCAGGGGGTTTTGGGCGTGGGCATCGGCGTTTCGGCCACCTACATCTTTTTGTTTGTGCTGTTTGGCGCGTTTTTAAAGCACAGCGGCTTTAGCCAGTTTATCAATGATATTTCGCTGACGCTTGTCGGGCAGACCCCCGGCGGCCCCGCCAAGGTGGCGGTACTGGCCAGCGCGCTGATGGGCATGATAAACGGCAGCGCCATTGCCAACGTCGCCACGACGGGCACCATCACCATTCCGCTGATGAAGCGCACCGGCTACAGCAAGGAATTTGCCGGCGCGGTTGAGGCGGTAGCCAGCACCGGCGGCCAGTTCTGCCCGCCAATTATGGGCGCGGTCGGCTTTGTTTTGGCCGAATTTTTAGGGATCAGCTATACCAAGGTTATGATAGCGGCCATTATTCCCGCGCTGCTTTATTACCTGGGGCTGCTGTTTTGGGTGCATTTTGAAGCAAAGCGTCTGGGACTTTCGGGCATTGCCAAAGAGAATATTCCCGACGCCAAACGTGTTATGAGACAGCAGGGCCATCTGCTGGCGCCGCTTGTCGTGCTCATGGCGATGATGTTCATGGGCTATACGCCGCTGTTTGCCGCCGTGGCGTCAATCTTTGTGACTGTTGCGGTCAGCTGGGTGCGCAAGGAGACCCGTATGGGGGCGCAAAAGATTCTGGACGCCGTCTGCGAGGGTGCGCGCGGCGCGGTGGGCGTCGGCGTGTCCTGCATCATTATCGGCGTTATCATTGGCACCGTCACGCTGACGAGCCTGGGGCTGAACATGGGTTACCTAATCTTACGCATTGTCGACAACAGCCATATTTACCTGACCGGCTTTCTCGTCATGGTCATGAGTACGATTCTGGGCATGGGCGTGCCGGGCGTTGCGGCCTACGTTATTGTTGAGGCGGTCGCTGTGCCGGTGCTCATCAAGGTGGGTGTTATGCCAATGGCCGCGCACATGTTCTGCCTGATTTACGCCTGCCTCTCGAACATTACGCCGCCCGTTGCGATGAGCAGCTATGTGGCGGCGGGTATTGCGGGCTCCGACCAGACTAAAACAAGCCTGATTGCCGTGCGTCTGGGACTTGTCGGCTTTGTGATTCCGTTTTTCTTTTTGAATAATCCGCTGCTGCTCATCGGCTCGTCGCCCGATGTGACGACCGCGCAGACGCTTTGGGCGTCGGCGACCGCGATTATCGGCACCCTTGCAATGGTCAGCGGGCTGGGCGGCTGGTTGCTTGGCCGCTGCAATATGCCCGAGCGCATTGCGCTGCTCGGCTTTTCACTCTGCCTGATAGACCCCGGCGTGCGCACCGACACCATCGGCTTTGCCGGTCTGGCGGTGGTGCTGGCGCTGCAGCTTTATAAGGCGTCCGCGGCGCGCAAGGCAGGCAAAACGGCCTAAAATACGCGCAGGCTTCATTGAATCCCCAGCCGACCTGACGGCTTGTGCTGTGCCTGACCGGCGTTGCTTTTTCAGTCGCTTGCAGCATGGGCCATCCGGGCCGGTCTGGCTTTTCTGTAGTGCCCCATGCTCACACCGGCCTTGCACCAAGGCCGCCTGAGATAGATAAACATAAGGAAAAAGAGGAGAAAATGAATATGAAAAAGACCCTTGCGATGATTCTTTGCATCTGCCTGCTGGTCGTTGCCCTTGGCGGCTGCGGCGGCAGCTCTGCGCCCGCGCCGAGTGCGGCCCCTTCAGAGGGTGCGCCGTCCGAGGCGGCTGCGGCGCATGCGCCGGTGGTTATCAACTTCCCGACGGCCGGCGCTTCCGGCGCGCTTTACGCGGTGGGCGCGGCCATTACCGACCTGTGGAGCACAAAAATTGACTATGTCAATGCGTCCAGCCGCGCTTCCAACGGCGGTATTGACAACCTCAACCAGGTTGCCGACGGCGAGGCGCAGGTCTCAATTGCCATTTCGAGCAACTGCTACCAGAGCTTGAACGGCACCGACAGCTTTGAAGGCGCCGCCAACGACAAGCTGCGCGTGATTGCCGGTCTTTATTTTAACCCGAACCAGGTCGTTGTTACCGAAAAGTCGGGCGTTAACACGCTGGCTGAGGTGAAGGGCAAGCATTTTGCGGTTGCGGCCGCCGGTTCCTCGGTCGAGGGCGAGTGCAAGAACCACTTTACCGCGGCGGGGCTTAATTTCCCTGACGATATCAACACCGAGCCGCTGGCCTTCGGCGACGCCGCCGACATGCTGCAAAACGGTACGCTTGACGGCGCGTGGATTATGAGCGGCGCACCCGCTGCCGCCGTGACGCAGGCCGCCACCGCGGGCTGCAAGCTTTTGAACATTGGCGACGACATTATCTCCAATCTTCAGGCCGAATACCCGTGGTATGCGGCGTATACCATCCCCGCCGGAACCTATCCCAACCAGAACGAGGACGTACAGACTACCGCAATTAAGATGGTCATGTTCTGCAGCGCCGACCTCGATGAGCAGACCGTCTACGATCTGACCAAAACCCTGTGGGAGAATATCGACACGCTCGGCGAGTCGCAGAGCAACCTCAAGGGTCTGACCGCCGGGGAGGCCGTGCAGGATATTGCCGGTCTGCCGCTGCACGATGGCGCCGCCAAGTATTATAAGGAAGCCGGCGCGCTGTGAGAGCGTCGCACTCCTTTTACACTACAGCAAGCACCCCCGCCCGCAGCGCACGCAAGCGCCGCAGGCGGGGGTGCTTGCATTTTATTTAAAGATATGAATATCTTTAACAGGGCGCTCGTAATCGTTTATTATAGCTATAGCCGGTTTGTTTTCGGGCTTATTAACCACTATTTAAAATAAAGCTTTCTGGAATGGGAGATGCCGCCATGCTGTGGAAGAAAACGATGGACCCCGATTCGGTTATTTATATGCCGCGGCGCGGCAAACAGATTATTTCGTTATCCTATAAGTCGGAGGATGAGTTTATTGCCGGCCTTCAGGAGGCGCTTAAAGAAGCCGCGCGCCGCGCAGGCTACGATTTAACCGTCCATAATTCGATGAATTCCCCCAGCCTTCAGCTGGAGCAGGTCGAAAGTGCGCGCAGAAGAGGCGACAGGGCCATTCTTATCAATCTGGTAGACCCCGCTTCAGCCTCTGCGCTGCTGGAAGCCGCCGGCGACATGAAGGTGGTGTTTATCGCGTTTATTCCGGCGGATATGAGCCTCCTCAATAAAAATGCGGTTTATATCGGCGCAGATCAGGAGGCCGCGGGCAGGATACAGGGCCAGTGGCTGGCGGAGTATTTTAAGGAAAGAGGTAAGAATGAAATCCGGTATATTCTGCTTAAGGGCATAGAGGGGTACCCCTTAACCGAGCAGCGTACCGGGGCGATGCTGCAAGCGCTGGCCGACAACGGCATAAGGGCTGTTTTGGCCGCGCCGCCAGTTTATGCCAACTTCAGCCGCGAGCAGGCCGCGGCGCAGCTGATTCCGCTTTTAAGCTCCGGCGTGCGGTTTGACGCCATTATCTCGAACAACGACGCGATGGCGCTCGGCGCGATAGAGGCGATGGAGCATCTGAACATGGCGCCTTCCAGAACCGTTATTGTGGGTATTGACGCAACCGAGCCGGCGGTGCGGGAACTGCTGGAGGGCAATTTGGCTATGACGGTGTACCAGAACAAAAGAGAGCGGGCGCTGGCCACCATTACGGCGGTGGATAATATGCTCCACCATCGGGCCTACAGCGAGGGGCTTGAGCCGCTGGTGTCGCCGGAAAACCCTTATGCTATTTTATATCCGTACGAACCGGTGACAAGGTACCATATACCGCAGGATTTGTATTTTTAGCGCTCATCCGCAGGCGCACCGTCAAAAGCGCCTGCGCCACCAGCGCGGCTTGTAGCGCAGCAAAAATGCGTTGAGGTATGCACCGAGAAACAGAATAAACATGGAGTAGTAGATCCAGACCATAGAAATGATAATCATGGTCAGGCTGCCGTAGATGCCAAACATATGGAACAGCTCGACCGCCATGGAATAGAGCTTTGAAAAAAGAAACCAGACGACGGCCGAAAAGGCGGCGCCGGGCAGCTGTTGCCTGAACTGCAGCTTTGTATGCGGCAGCGCCTTAAAAAGCAACGCATTGTAGCAGGTGAGATATGCGATAAAAATAAAGCCCCGCAGCCGCAGCAGCGCCTGCCAAAGGCCGGCGTAGTAAGGAAAATGCCGGCCTATGACCTGCGCGAGATAGTCCCCGAAGACGACGATGGAAAAATCGAGCACCACAAACAGAATTAAAAGCCCGGTATACAGGACGCCGTGCAGCCGCAGCCCCAAAAAGCTCTGATCCTGATAGCCGTCATAAATCTCGCTGACGCCCTGCGTGAGGCAGGCAAAGAATTTGGAGGCCGACCAAAGCTCGACCACCAGCGAGAGCGAAAGCGCCGAGAGCGAGCCGGCATATACCTCTGAGACAATATTGTGCACAAGCTGTTTAAACTGCGCGGGAGCAAATTCGAGCAGCGGCTGCAAAATAAGCCCCTGTGTCAGCGAGGTGTAGGGCAGCAGGCATAAAAACAAAATAGCCAGCGGCACGAGTGAGAGAAAAAGATAAAAGGTGCCCGAGGCGGCAAATACGCCGACATGCGCGCGCCCAAGCCCCTGCCGCAGCAGCAAAAGCGCCGACAGCAGCCTGTTCCGTTTCATTTTTGCCATTCCTCCCGCCCTGACGACTTGCTTTTCTGTTGGGTCGGTTGTGTTTTCCGACAGTTATTTTATGGGCAGGATTCGGGTAAATATGCATGGATAAACGGCCGTGTACCGGCAAGCGGCCATAATTATTTAATTAAATTACAAATTATTCCATATATTGCTTTGTTCTGCATACCGCACCTGCTACCATAAAACACAATGCAAGGAATGTAATAAAAGCGACGGTAAAAGGAGCGGGATGGCATGAGTCTGGCGCTGTTGATTGAAATTGAGGACAAAAAGGCGCAGCTGGGCCGCGTGGAGGCGCAGCTGGAAGAAAAAATACACGACAAGGCCGCCTTTGAGCTGGCGCTGGCCTGCCACGCGTTTCGCAGCTTCTTTGAAGCGCACCATTTTCAGGTTGAAGAAACGCTTGAGGAGGGCAACCGCGCGCTGGAGGCTCGGTATGGAGACCTGCTGGTGACGCTGCACCATAATCCGGTGCAGCAGTACACGGGCGTGTACGCCGTTTTGTACCTTGGCGTCCGGCTGGGAACCAGCGAAAAATATAAGCTTGTGTTGCAGCGGCCTGAAAAAAAGCGGATGGATGTCAGCGTGGCGGCGGGCTATTCGCTCAGGGATGCCCCCGAAATGCAGCAGGGGCAGGCGCTTGAGCGTCTGCAAAAAAAGCTGGAGGAAGCCCGGGAACGGCTTGAGAATTTTGAGCAGGAGCAATGGGCCTATTCCATTATGACCGACAGGGACAATACCTCCGGCAGCTTTGCTTCAATAGCTGAAATATTGGTGCAGCTGATACGGTAGCGGCATAACGCGCGGGGCGGCCCGTGCCCTTGGCGTCTTTGCAGCGCCGGTTTTTTCGTTGCTTATGGCCCGGCCCTTATTGGGCCGCCGGTAAAAAGGCGTTGCCAAGCGCCCTTAATAGGGGTAAAATAATCCGGTAATATTTGACCGGACGAAAAATTCCGATTAGGCCGGCGGTGTACGGATAACGGAATAGCGGTGATGCATTGCGGAAAAGAGGAGCGTTTTATGCAGACGAATAATGTGTGGGAAGAAATGGCGGCGCGCTACGATACGGCCGAAAGAACGGGCATAGCCAATAGGATCGCCCGGGCGGTACGCGACGAGCTGAAGGATACAAAAGAAAAAACAGCCCTGGATTATGGCTGTGGGACAGGCCTTGTGGGCTTGCAGCTGGTCGGCTTGTTTGAATCGATGCTGTTGGTCGATCCCTCCGCCCAAATGGTCGAGCAGGTTCAGCGGAAAATTGACGCCGGGCATATACAGGGCGCCGCAACGCTGTGCTGCGATTTTTTGGAGAAGACACCGGACGCGTTACAGGTTGACTATGTTATCATGTCGCAGGTGCTGCTGCATATTAAGGACACCCGCTTGATTTTGAGCAAATTATATCCGATACTGAAACCGGACGGACATTTGTTGATTGTAGATTTTGATAAAAACAATGCGGTTGTTTCTGATAAAATTCACAATGGATTTGATGCCAAGGCGCTGATAAGGCTGCTTGAAGAGGTTGGCTTTGCCGCTGCCGCTGCACATACCTTCCATTACGGGAAAGCAATATTTATGAACCAGGATGCCTCGCTTTTCATTTTAAATGCTGCAAGAGCGCTTTGATTAGGCAAGGCAGTTTGCCGGATGGCGCTGTCGCCCCAGCTTGGCGACAGAAACAGAAAGTATACTTTTGGCACAAGAAGGCCGCCCCGACAGGGCGGCCGTCTT
>JAEWYJ010000226.1 GCA_023395695.1 Bacillota bacterium
GTGTGCAGGCTGACGATATCGAACTGTTCTTTCAGCAGCAGTCGGCGCGCTGCGAATATGGCGCGAATATTTCTAAGGCTGAAAAAGCTTTTAAAAAACGGCAGCACAAAGCTTTGTTTAACGCCGGCCATTGAAGTGCTGTCGCCTGTAGCAGTAAAAACATCATAACCGCGGGCCGAAAAGGCCGACAGATAGGGTGCATGAAAATTTTTAATATGCGAAGCGGTTGACGCGCAAAACAAGATTTTATTGGCTACGGTAATCACCCGCCCTGATAAAAATTCCGCCATAAAGAATGCCTTGATGCCGGATATGAAACTATTTTATCGCATTATGCATCCAAAAGCAATATGAGCCCGATAAATGGTAAAACCGATGTTTGGACGCGGGCAAACGCACGATCCGAACACCGGTTGTTTTTCTGCTGGGCCGGCATATAGCCGGGCTGCGCTGCACGGCAGGCTTAGAGAAGCCCCGACTCATTCAGGAGCGGGCTGACGGCGGACTTTATGGCTGACAAAGCGAACAGTAGCCATAAAGCTGGCGCTTATAGTTGTTTTTCAATACAGCCAGACGTCAAATGAGCGGTTGGTAAACCGCTTATAGATAAAACCAGCGCGCCCCTAACAGGCGCCGCTGACCAATGCACCGGCTTCCAGCGGGAGGTAGGAAACATTGGCAACCTCGGCGTGCAACAGGCCGTAGGGGGAGACGTCATTTAAGAACAGTGCCAAGCCCTTGGGGTCTGACGCGGTTTCAATGGTCATTTCGTGCGCGGTACGGCCCGAGATCAGCGCGCTGTGCCGGTCGCAGAGGCGGCAGGCCTCGGTATGACTGAGCTGGTCACAGGCGATGCGCACCTTTAACGGGTTGACGTCGCACAGCGGGCTTTGCGAGACCAGCCGCAGCTCGGTCACCTCCTCCAGACGTGCGGTCTGGCTGATGATGCGCGAGGACTGATAACTGTCGGCACTAAAAACGCAGGTGAGGCGGTTTTGATCGGGCGCACGGTCCTTTGAGACGACCAGTGTCTCAAGCGCGCAGCCCCAACGGCCCAGCACGCCGGTAAAACGCGCCAGTGTCAAGGCGGCGTCGCCGGTGAGCAGCGTAACGAGATAGCTTCCGGTTTGATTTTTCATAGTAAATTCTCCTGTCGTTTCCGCCTCAAATTCGGTTTCAGAGCTTTATAAAACAAAAAGACCTTCGCCTCTTGTTTTTCAAGAGACAAAGGCATATAGATGCACTCTGCGGTACCACTCTGATTGCCGCCCGGACAGGCGGCCGCTCACCGGATATCGGGCAGAAGGCCTGCCGAATACCGAACACTGTAACGTGTGTTAAACGTTCGGGTCTACTTGCCGTATGGCGTTCGATCGACTGCTCGGGGAGGATATTCGCTGCGCCTGCATTGCTGCCTCGCACCGACCGGCAGCTCTCTGAAAATGCGTTTTATCGCAGGTACTGTTCCCTTCACCGCATTTGGGCGAATTAAATTTATTTGATTTATTATATGCGTTTATTTAAAAAATGTCAAGTGTCTTATGGATATAATATGCTGAAATTCGACCGTTTTGCATGGCTTGGCTACAATAAGCGCACGGCGGCGTGCACATTGAATATAATATAACAAACGGGAAAGAAGGGGATGACAGTGGATTATAGCTTGCCGCAGCGTCTTCAGGACTATATTGAGGCGGAGCTGCATTATGAATCGCTTTACCGCGCGATGGCGGATGTGGCGCCCAACGAAGAAGAGCGGCGGATTTTTTTGGAAATTGCGGCGAATGAACGTCGGAACGCAGACAAGTTTTTAAAGGTTTACATGGCGGTAACCGGTCAGGATTATACCCCCCAGACCTATCCGCCGGCTATGGAAGGGCCGTATCAGTTTGCACTGCGCCAATTGCTACTCAATGAACATAAGGCATTTCAGGAATACCATCAGCAGTTTATGAAAACGGACAATATGGAGCTGAAAAGCGTCTGCTATGAGGCCGGAAGAAACAAAAGCGCACACATCAACCGGCTGATGAATCTGATGAATGACGTTTGAGCGCGCATGGGCCATGGGCGATATTATGTTGTCTGCACGAAAAAGCACCGCCTTTTTGGGCGGTGCTTTTCCGGATGCAGACAAACTCGGAAAGGAGTTAATAAGAGGATATCGTATTAAGGGCCGACCGTTCAGACCGAGAACAGCAGTTGACCATAGGTCGGGAACGGCCAGGCATTTTCGTCTACGAGCGATTCAAGCTCGTCGGCGACGGCACGCAGCTCCTGCATGGTAGCAAAGAGGCTGTCATGATGGAATGCGGCGCACTCGGCAAGAACCGAAAAATCCTTGGCCTTGAGCAGCATTGAATCGAGCTCATCAATTTTACCGCTCAGAGAAGCGGCGCGCAAGGAGAGCTTAGAAACCAGTGATTCTTCAATCTTGCAGGGGATATCGGAAGAAAGCGCCTTCTTGGCGGCAGCGCCTTCGGCAACTTTTCTGGTATATTTAAGTACGGCGGGCAAAATATTTTTGCGGGCCATGTCCAGCATGGTGTAAGCCTCGATATCGAGGGTTTTGCAGTAGCCCTCCAGCAGAATATCGCAACGTGAGTGCATCTCGGCGGCGGTAAAGACGCCATGCTTCTCAAACATTTTAACATTCTTTTCGGCGGTAAAGAGGGGGACGGCTTCCGGCGTGCTTTTAAGGTTCAAAAGACCGCGGCGGGCCGCTTCCTTCTGCCAGTCCTCGGCGTAGCCATCACCGTTGAAGATAATGCGCTGATGCGCCTTGACCGTCTTTTTAATCAGCTTATTAAGCGTGGCGGTAAAGTCCTCGGCGGCTTCAAGTGCGTCGGCAAACCCGCAAAGCGACTCGGCCACAATTGTATTAAGCACAACGTTAGGGCCGGAGATCGAAAAGCTGGAGCCGGGCATACGGAACTCAAATTTATTGCCGGTAAAAGCAAACGGCGAGGTACGGTTGCGGTCGGTCAAATCCTTGGGGAAGCGCGGCAGAACATTGACTCCGATGGTCATATCCTGCGCAATACTGCCATTATAGGCGGTGCCGCTGGCAATCGCATCCAGAATAGCGGTAAGCTGATCGCCCAAAAAGATGGAGAGAATGGCGGGCGGCGCTTCGTTTGCACCAAGGCGGTGGTCGTTGCCGGCCGAAGCGACCGATATGCGCAGCAGATCCTGATAATCGTCAACCGACTTGATGACTGCGGCTAAAAACAGCAGGAACTGCGCGTTTTCCTCAGGCGAGTCGCCGGGCTCAAGCAGGTTCAGGCCGGTGTCGGTGGCCAGCGACCAGTTATTGTGCTTGCCCGAACCGTTGACGCCCGCAAAGGGCTTTTCGTGCAGCAGGCAGACCATATTATGACGCAGTGCAATTTTTTTAATCATCTCCATCGTCAGCTGGTTATGGTCGGTGGCGATGTTGGTGGTGGTAAAGATGGGCGCCAGCTCATACTGAGCCGGGGCAACCTCCTTATGCTCGGTCTTTGCAAAAATGCCGAGCTTCCAGAGCTCTTCGTCAAGATCCTTCATAAAAGCAATCACGTCAGGATCCATTGCGCCGAAGTAATGGTCTTCCATCTCCTGACCCTTGGGCGCCTTTGCGCCGAACAGCGTGCGTCCGGTGTAAACAAGGTCGCGGCGCTTGTGGAACAGATCCTTATTAATAAGGAAATACTCCTGCTCGGGGCCGACGGTGCTAATGACGCGCTCGGCCGGGGTGTTAAAGAGCCGGAGAATACGCAGCGCCTGAACATTAAGCGCCTCCATGGAGCGCATGAGCGGGGTTTTTTTATCAAGCGCCTCGCCGCCGTAGGAGCAGAATGCCGTGGGGATACACAGCGTGCCGTCCTTAATAAAGGCGGGAGAGGTGGGGTCCCATGCGGTATAGCCGCGGGCCTCAAAGGTGGCGCGCAGGCCGCCGGAGGGGAAGGACGAAGCATCCGGCTCGCCGCGGATCAGCTCCTTGCCGGAAAAATCCATCATAACCTTGCCGTGCTTTAACGGGGTGATAAAGCTGTCGTGCTTCTCGGCGGTGATGTTGGTCATAGGCTGGAACCAGTGGGTGAAATGGGTTACGCCCTTTTCCACCGCCCAGTCCATCATGGCGTTCGCAATGACGTTAGCCAGATCAAGGGTCAGGGGCTTTCCTTCCCTGATAAGCTTATGAAACTCCTTGTAGCTGGCTTTGGGCAGCTTGTTTTGCATAACACCGTCGTTAAAAACCAGACTGCCAAAAATCTCCGGTACGTTTGTCATCATCAGTTCCTCCTATCAGCGGGGTTTCCGCACATAAAAACAAAAGACGCCATGAGCCCTACGGCTCACAGCGTCTTTGCTGGTATGGCGTAATTATAGCGGTAATTTTGTTATTTGTCAACAGTAATTTTGAAATTTTTTATTTATAATCCTGCAAATATCAACTTGCGTTCAAAATGATATCTATGCTACAATACGACACATTAGGGGGTGCTTTAGTTGATTTACACCGAAAACGAGGTTCTGGAGTACGTCAGGGAAAATGACGTCAAGTTTATCCGTCTGGCATTTTGTGATTTGTTTGGCGCTCAAAAAAATATTTCCATAACGTCCAGCGAGCTCCCGCGAGCCTTCGCGGGCGGCATATCCTTCGACGCCTCGGTGGTGGAAGGCTTTTTGAACGCCGATAAATCCGACCTGTTTCTGGTGCCGGAGCCTTCGACGCTGGCGGCCATGCCGTGGCGGCCAAGCCGCGGTGGTGCGGTGAGCCTGATTTGCGAGGTGCGCCACCCGGACGGCAGCCTGTTTGAGGGCGACAGCCGCGCACTGCTGAAAAAAGCCTGCGCACGCGCCGACGAGATGGGGTACAGCTGCCAGATCGGCCCGGAATATGAGTTCTATCTGTTTGAGCTTGACGAGCGCTCCAACCCGACCCGGCAGCCGATTGATCGCGCCGGCTATATGGATATTCCGCCGGCTGACCGGGGCGAAAATATCCGACGCGACATTTGCCTGACCCTGGAAAAGATGGGTGTGATACCCGAAAGCTTTCACCATGAGTCCGGCCCCGGCCAGAACGAGATCGATTTTCGCTATTCCGACGCACTGACCGCCGCCGACCAGTTTATCACCTTAAAAGGCGTGGTCAAGGAGATGGCGGCGCAAAACGGCATGTACGCCTCATTTATGCCAAAGCCGCTCGAAGAGGCGGCGGGCAGCGGGCTGCATATTAATATGTCGCTGGTCCGGGACGGGCGCAACATCTTTGTGGGGCAGCAGTATGGGCACTGCGCCGAGGCCGAAAGCTTTATCGCCGGCATTTTGGCGCGTGTGCGGGAGATTACGGCCTTTTTAAACCCAACGACCAATTCCTACAGGCGTTTTGGCGCGTTTGAGGCGCCGCAATATGTTGCATGGTCGCATTCCAACCGCGCACACCTTATCCGCATCCCTGCCGCCGACGGCGAGTACACCCGAATGGAGCTGCGTTCCCCCGACCCGACCTGCAACCCGTATATTGCCTTTGCGCTGCTGATGCACGCCGGGCTTGACGGCATTCAACAGGGGTTGCCCCTGCCGCCGGCGGCGGTGGCGAACGCGTCTTTGGCCGGTGCGCTTGCACAATACGAAAAACTGCCCGAAAGCCTTGGGGAAGCGCTGCATCTGGCCGAACAGAGCGCGTTTGTCCGGCGCGTGCTCCCCGGCGTGACACTCCAGCGTTTTGCAGAGGCTAAGCGCCGTGAGCAGGCTGCGCTTAACAATGCGGAGTACAAAAGCAAATGCGAGCAGCAGATGTATTTTGAGCGGTATTAGCGGTTAATGGCAGTAAGGCATGATGAAAGAGGGTGGGCGGCTTGGAAAAAGTTTTGATTGTTTCTTCGTCGGAGGATGGGCGGCGCTTTATTGCCGAGCTGCTGTCCCCGCAGGAACAGTCTGCCGCAGCCACCGCCGCCAGCGGGTCGGAGGCCAGACGCCTGCTGGCCGACGTAGACTATGACACGGTCATTATCAATGCGCCGCTGACCGACGAATACGGGCACGAGCTGGCCTGCCTTGCCGCGCGGCAGTCGATGGCCGGCGTGCTCATGCTGGTTAAAAACGAGCGGGCTGACGACGTGGCGGCCCGGGTGGAGGACGACGGCGTTTTCGTCATCCCCAAGCCGGTGTCACGCCCGTTCTTTTTCCAGTCGTTAAAGCTGCTGCGGGCTTCACGCCGCCATATGCTGGGGCTGCAAAAGGAAAACCGCAAGCTGCAAACCGCTATTGAGGAGATAAAGCTGGTTAACCGCGCCAAATGCGCGTTGATTCAATGCCTTTTGATGACCGAGCCGCAGGCGCACCGTTATATCGAAAAGCAGGCGATGGATTTGCGGCTGACCAAACGCGAGGTGGCCGAAAATATTCTAAAGACCTACGAGCTGTGACCGGCGGCAAGCGATTGTCACCGGTCACATAAATATTTTATCCCAGCTTTCTTGTTGCAATATTTTTAAAAAAGTGCTATAATTCTATATTATTGTTCTTGGACAACGGCGTCGGGGGGGATTTTTTTGGTGACCTCAAAAATCTCTCTACCGGCGTTTTTTATGTTTGAATTCCCACTATAAAACCGATTATTGTTTACAGATAGAAAGGATGAACAGGTATGCAGACAAAGAAACTGAGCTTCACCAAGATGCACGGCTGCGGCAACGACTACATTTACTTTAATTGCTTTACACAGCAGGTGGAGGACCCTGTAGCTTTGAGCATACGGCTTTCCGACCGCCACTTTGGCGTGGGCGGCGACGGCGTGGTGCTCATCTGCCCCAGCGAGACGGCGGACGTTAAAATGCGCATGTTCAACGCCGACGGCAGCGAGGGTAAGATGTGCGGCAACGCGACGCGCTGCATTGGTAAATACGCCTATGAGCGCGGCCTTATCAAAGCGCCGGTTATGACGCTTGAGACGTTAAGCGGTATTAAAACGCTTAGACTGACGGTGGAAGATCATGAGGTGACCGCCGTTTCGGTGGATATGGGTAAGCCGGTTTTAAACCCGGCAGATATTCCCGTGCAGCTGCCCGGCGAGCGGGCCATTGATGTGACGCATCCGCTTGCGGGTGCGGTGCGGCGCTTTAGCTGCGTCTCAATGGGGAACCCCCATTGTGTCATCTTTACCGAGAACATCGACGCGCTTGATCTTGAAAAAATTGGGCCGGCCTACGAGAATGATGCGCTTTTCCCGGAGCGGGTGAACACCGAGTTTGTGGAGGTGCTTGACGCCCACACGCTGAAAATGCGTGTATGGGAGCGCGGCAGCGGTGAGACGCTGGCCTGCGGTACCGGCGCTTGCGCTACCGCGGTGGCGGCGGTGCTGTGCGGCCACTGCAAAGTGAACACCGATATCACCTTAAAGCTGCGCGGCGGCGATCTGACAATTTGCTACACCGGCGAGACGGTCATGATGACCGGCCCCGCACAAGTGGTGTTTGAAGGGGAGGTTTGTCTGTGAGCAAGTATGTCTTTGTAACCGGCGGCGTTGTTTCGGGGCTTGGCAAGGGGATTACGGCAGCTTCCCTCGGGCGGCTGCTGCGTATGCGCGGTCTGAAGGTGGCGGCACAGAAGCTCGACCCGTATATCAACGTTGACCCCGGTACCATGAGCCCTTATCAGCATGGTGAGGTGTTTGTCACCGAGGACGGCGCTGAAACCGACCTCGATCTGGGACATTACGAGCGTTTTATTGACGAGAACCTTAATAAATATTCCAACCTGACCACCGGCAAGGTGTACTGGAACGTGCTTAATAAGGAGCGCAACGGAGACTATCTTGGCGAGACGGTTCAGGTCATTCCGCACATTACCGGTGAGATCAAAAGCTTTATCTATTCTGTGGGCGAAAAAACCGGCGCCGATGTGGTCATTACCGAGATAGGCGGCACGGTTGGCGACATTGAAAGCCAGCCGTTTTTAGAGGCCATCCGTCAGGTTTCGCTGGAGGTTGGGCCGCACAACTGCATGTTCATTCACGTGACGCTGGTGCCTTACATCAAGAGCTCGGGCGAGCACAAGAGCAAGCCGACCCAGCACTCGGTTAAGGAGCTGCAAGGGATGGGCATCTCGCCCGCCGTGATCGTCTGCCGCTGCGACGAGCCGATTGAGCCCTCGGTATTGCATTAAATCGCACTGTTTTGCAACGTCAAGGAGGACTGCGTGATCGAGAATATCACGCTGCCGGTGCTGTATCAGGCCCCGATGATGCTGGAGAAAAACGGCCTTGCCAAGAT